>NZ_CAUBSM010000012.1:0-70775 GCF_958438645.1 uncultured Megamonas sp. | reverse complement strand
ACTAAGTCTCAATTAGTAGCTTAATTAATATGTCCAATATTTTGGGTGCATATCATTTATTTACAGATTATAACGCTTTTTTTATTGAGATAGTTTCATTTGATAAGCTTCGCCCCAAGTTTTCATTGCTTCTAGAATAGGTTTTAAACTAATACCTGTTTCGGTTAAAGTGTATTCAACACGCGGAGGAACTTCAGCATATACTGTTCGATAAATAAGACCGTTTTTTTCCATATCTCTTAATTGAGTTGTTAACACTTTTTGAGAAATATTTCCTAGAGATTTTTTTAATTCACCAAATCTTTTTGTTCCCGAAGCCAAATCACGTAAAATTAATACTTTCCATTTATCACCTATTAACATAAGTGTTGTTTCTACAGGACATTGGGGTAAATTTTTTGTTTTTAGCATAATATCTTCACCATTTCTAGATAAATTATTATTTATTATATAAATGAAAATTAAGAAAGTCAATTTATGAATTATATTTAAAAATTTTTATCTATAAAAAATCCTATAGTTTATATAATTGTTACTTAGAGGTAACTAAATAACAAAAAAGTGCTTACTTTACAGCTATATATCGCAAGTATAAAATAGGTTTTGTAAAAATAAGAAATGAAAATTTTCTAGGAGGTCTTTATAATGAAAAAAGTAATTGAATTTTTACAACAAAATCCTGTACAATATCTTGCTACAGTTGGTAGAGACGGCAAAGCAAAATGTAGACCATTTATGTTTGTTTTGGCAAAAGATAATAAACTTTGGTTTAGTACAAATAATACTAAAGATGTTTATAAAGATATGCAAAAAAATCCATATATTGAAATATCTATTGCTTCTCCTCAATATGCATGGCTTCGTTTAAATGGAAAAGTTGTTTTTGAAGAAAATAAGGAAATAAAAGAAGCTTGTATGAATAATCCTATTATTAAAAGTCAATATAAAACAGCAGATAATCCTATTTTTAAAGTATTTTATCTAGAAAATCCTCATGGCACAATAGCTGATTTTTCTGGTAAAGAACCATATGTTTTTTGAGTAAAAAAAGCAAGATACTAAGTAATGTATCTTGCTTTTCTATTAATATAATTTTTATTCAAAGTATAGATATACACCTAATATACCTTGTTTTTGGGATATCCAGATGGTATTTTCTTTATTATTTACTTCATTGCTTACAGCATAAGGTAAATTATTATTGAGCATAACTTGGTCAAGTGGCCAATATACGCCATTGATGCTAACACCGCTACAAGTACCACCTAAAGGAAGTAATGAGATTGCTTTTGGTGTTTGTTTGAGATTTAAAGTTAGATGTTCTTCATTATGTAAAAAGAATAAAATTTCTTTTTCATCAGCAATACAACCACAAAAATTTTTGTTTAACATGCCATTAAAACTAAATATAGTGCTAAAAGCATGGTCAAAACGCCCGCCCCATGCACCTGTTAAAATAACAGTTGAAGCTGGATATTTATCATCAATTATTTGAAGTGCTAATTGCGTATCAGTAACATCTTTTTTTGTAGGAACTTTTGTTATAGTAACATCATTATCTACAGCCCATTGCCATGCTTCAGAAGTAGCACTATCACCATCACCAATTAATTGAAGTGGTTTGATATTTGCTTGCTTACAGATATCTATACCATGGTCAGCACAAAACACGTCTTTTCCTTCACTGATAGATTTTAACCATTGTGCATCAGGAGCATTACCTCCGCTCACTAAAATTATTTGATTTTCAGGTATTTTATAACCAAATTTTGCTATTAATTGGGGAAGTTCAAGTATATTATTCATATTGTTTAGCCTCTTTATATATATCAGTTTTTTCATTAAGAGCTTTTTTGAATTCTCTCGGTGTCTGTTTAAAAATTTGTTTAAAGGTTCTTGAAAAAGTAGAATAGTCTTTAAAGCCACAGTCAAAGCATATTTGAGTTAAAGCTATTCCAGATTTAATCTTTTCTTTAGCCACTATTAATCGTTTATTTAATATATATTGATGAATACTATAACCTGTTTTTAATTTAAATTTTCGCATTAAGTAATATTTACTTACAAAAAAATGATTGGCTAGATAATCAATATTTAATTCTGTAAATAAATGTTCATTTATATAATCAATAACAGAATTAATAGTTTTATCATAAGAAACTTTATGGTGAATAGTCAAATTTTTATTATCATTGATAATGGCTCTATTTATTAAAATCATGAACTCTAAGAATTTTAGATTACTGTATAACTCATGTGCAAAACCTTTATCATTAAAGGAGTTTTCTAAAATTTGGATTTGTTTTAAGATATCATTTTCATTGATATTATCTAAATTCATAACATATGAATTATGTTCTTGAGTATAATTAAAACAAAAATCTAATTTATCTGTAGTATCTATTTTATTTTTTAGATAATTAGGGTCAATATAAAGGACAATACGTTCATATGTTGTTGTATCGCTGATAGTAGGATAATGAATACAATTATGAGGTACAAAAACAATATCATAGGGAAATAATTGATAAGTTTGCCCTTCAATATTATATTTAACCTTACCACTTAAGAATAAAATTATTTTATCAAATTCGTGATAATGAGCTTTGATTTCTATTTTTTGGACATCTTTGAGATGAAATAATTTAAAATAAGATGTTAAATAGCCTTTTTTTTGATATTCCATAGCTATCCCTCTTTTCATAAATTATACTATACTTTATCTTACGCTTTTTGGCAAAAAATTTTTTATCAACAAGAAAATTTTAGAGCATTTTTTGCAATGTTTTTTGCATTTATCATATAGTATTTGTTATATCTATAATATATAATATAGTCAATTTGAAAATATGAAACAAAGATATTGATTATAGATAATTACTGTTTAAGGAGTTGGGCATAATGTCATTAGTAATGAAAAAATATAGATATAACCATAAAGATTATTTAGTATATGAAAGAAATCTTTTAGCTAGAGAATTTGATGCAAATGAATGGCAAACAATTTGCAATAATGATTTAGGTGTTGGAGCTGATTTCATTATTGAAATTATTAATACACAGATTTTTGCTTATGATATGTATGGTCAGAAAATAGATTTAAATCAAGATTTGCAATTTGTTATAGATTATCATGAAGATATTTTAAAAGATAATAATATTTTAGCTCAATTTACTCGTGATATTGAAGTTCGTTTTACTAATTATTATATTAATAGATTGGCTAATTTAGTTACTAAAAAAGCTTATAGCGCATGAAAAAATAGATAAAATATACAAGCATAGTGTCATACTATGCTTTTTTTATTGCAAAAACTATTAAATAGTGAATTTTTATTTTATAATATAAGTAAAATAAAATTCAAGGAGATAAAAATAAAATGAAAAATGCATCTCTAGAAGAACGATTTTTATCTACAAAAGGTCGCATAAACCGTAAAATATTTATCTTATATGCAGTATGTTTTATCTTATTTTGTCTATTTTTGATAATACCAACGTTTTTAGTGATTATCAGTACGACAGATGGGACAGTAGTTGATATTAGTATAAGTATAGTATCTACATTGATTGAATTAGCATTATTACCTAGTTTATTTTTAGGAATTAAACGTTTGCATGATTTAGATAAATCGGCTGTATGGATAATTTTATGTGTAATTCCATTGATAAATATGCTATTTTTTGCTTATTTATGTTTAATAAAAGGGACTGATGGTGATAATAAATATGGAAAAGACCCTTTAAGTTTGGATTTATAAGGAGTTTTTTATGAATTTAGAAGAAAAATATTTTTCTACAGAAGGTAGATTAAATCGAAAGCCATTTATTCATTATATAATCTTTTTGATTGTCATATCATTGGCTTTTATAGGGATTATTACTTTATTAGGTTTAGCTAGTGCATTATCTATTGCTATTTTAGGCGAAAATGTAAATGATTTAAATGTTTTATCGCAAATAGAAGTAATTCCTATTTTACTTATTTTAGTAGCTTCTTTAATTTTAATAATATTATTTTTACCACTTAATTTTTTGATGATACGACGTTTGCACGATTTAAATTTTAGCGGTTGGTGGATAATATTTCCTATTATTTTTCCTTTTGGTTATTTCATTTTTATTTTGTATTTGATTTTGGCTAAAGGAACAAATGGTCCAAATAAATATGGTGAAAACCCTTTAGAATTAACAAAAAGCAGTAATGTTTAAATACATTACTGCTTTTTTATAATTGAAATGATATTATTCAACTAAATCAATGTTCACATCTGGATTTACATCTGCATCATAATCTACATTATCAAAACCAAAACCAAAGAGGTTATAGAAGTCATTCCAATAACCTTCTACATCAGCATATTGAGATAAATTTTCAGTAGTTACTTTATTCCAATAATCAAAAATAGTATTTTGTACATCGTCTCTCATTTCTAAATCATCAATACGGATACGATGTTCATCATCTACTTTTGGTTGTGGTTGAGAGAGGTATTCATGCCATAAACGATACATTTGTTCAATAGTACCTTCATGAACATTTTTATCTTTCATTACGCGATACATTACCGCCACATATAAAGGAACAATAGGAATAGCAGAGCTAGACTGTGTTACTAAAGCTTTATTTACAGATATAATAGCTTTAAAGCCTTCTTGACGTAAAGTGTCAGCTGTTTTATAAAGATGTTGTTTAGCTGCACCGATAGTACCTTCATAATATATTGGATATGTAATTTTAGAACCAATATAAGAATATGCTACAGTACAAGCATCATCAGTCAATACATCAGCAGCTTTTAGAGCGTGCATCCAATCAGCCCAATCTTCGCCACCCATAACTTTAATAGTAGCTTCTACTTCTTCAGGCGTAGCTGGAGGCAAAGTAGCTTCAGTTAATTCATTTGTTTTTAAATTTAAAGTTTTAGCAGTGAAAGGTTTATCAACAGTTTTTAATACGGAAGAATACGTTGTTCCATCAGCTGTTGTACGACGAGGAGCAGCTAAGGAATAAACAACCATGTCAATTTTACCTAAATCTTTTTTTATAAGTTCAATAGTTTTTTCTTTAATAGCTTGAGAGAAAGCATCACCATTTATTGTTTTAGCATAATAGCCATCGTTTTTAGCGAATTCTTCAAATGCAGCTGTATTATACCAACCAGCAGTTGCAGTTCTTTTGCCATGTGCTGGTTTATCAAAGATAACTCCAATTGTAGAAGCTCCACTAGCATAAGTTGCACAGATACGAGAAGCTAAACCATAACCTGTAGAGGCACCTAATACTAATACTCGTTTACCAAGTTCAACCTTAGGCTGACTTTTTACATATTCGATTTGACGGCGTACATTTTCTTTACAGCCTTCTGGATGAGAAGTTAAACAGATAAAATCTTTTACTCTTGGCTTGATAATCATAAAATATTCTCCTTTACTTAGTTATCGCTAAGTTTTATATCATATTATCTTAATTAATATATATGGTTATTAATTTGAATAATAATAATATAAATATATATATTATTTATATTATACAACTTAGAGTCAATAATCACAAATAATATTTAGATTAAAAATAGATTAATAAAATTATAGTGTATACCAATAAATTTATATTTTATAATTTATTTAATTGCAAAATAATATGGTATTGCTAAAATCAGCAATACCATATAAAAATTAATATATTTAATTTTCGTTTTGATTAACAATAATATCATTTTTGTTTTCAGATATTTCATCATTGATTTTCAAATAAATCGGTGAGAAAATACTAGTCTGATAAACATTTATACGTTTTATTTTGATTAATTCCAACATAGCTAAAAAAGTAGTAATTAATTCTGATTTAGAAATCTTATGCTCACTATATTGAAAAATAGTATTAAAACATATATTTCCGCCATGCTGCTTGAGTAAAGCCAACAATTCAATAATTTTATCTTCAATAGTATATTGTTCACGAGAAACATTCGCTATAATTGGCTCATGTTCAATTTGACTTTCCAATACATTTTGAAATGCTTGATATAAAAGACTTATATCAAGACCTTTGGGTGGTATATGTTTTGTAGGTAAATTAGTGGCATCACGAAAAAAACGTTTTCCCGCTTCATCTGCCATTTCACCTAGAATACTACTGACTTCTTTATAACGACGATATTCCAATAATCTTTCTACTAATTCTTTTCGTGGATCAATATCATCAGTATCATCTTCTGTTACTTCTTCAGTTTTTGTATCAGGTAATAAAATTTTGGATTTGATTTGTAATAATGTAGCTGCCATGACTAAAAATTCACTAGCTATTTCAATATTAAACTCTTTGAATTTAGCAAGATACTCCATATATTGTTCTGTCAATAAAGCAATGGGAATATCATAAATATCAATGCGATTTTTTTCAATCAAATGCAATAATAAATCTAATGGCCCTTCAAAGGATTCTAAATGTACCTTATATTGTTCTTGTTGCATAAAGAACTCATTAAATAATAATAGAGATAATAAGATTTAAAATGCTTATAATAAAGTTACTGATAGGGTGAATGATAAAACCCAATATTCCAGTAAAAACAAGAGCAATTAGAATAAAAAAGCTATAACGATTGACTACAGAAGATTGATATTTATAAGCTAATCTACCTGGTAATAGAGAAGATAAGATTTTAGAACCATCAAGTGGTGGAATTGGTACTAAATTAAAAATAGCAAAATTTACATTATAAATAATGATTAATTGCAGTACCATGATAAGCCAATGAGGTGCAAAACTATATTTAAAACAAAGAGCAAAAAATATTGAAGCGACAAAAGCTGTGATTAAATTAGCTACTGGTCCTGCTAAGGAAACCTGCATTTCACCTTTACGCCAATCATCAAAATTATTTAAATTAATTGGTACAGGCTTTGCCCAACCTATTTGAGCGAAAAATAACATAATCAATCCGATAGGATCAATATGAGCTACAGGATTTAAAGTTAATCTTCCATTCATACGAGGAGTAAAATCCCCTAAATTATCAGCTACTTTAGCATGAGCATATTCATGGACAGTCAATGCAATCAGCAAACCTGGAATTGCATAAATCATATCTGGACCAAAACCAAACATTAAATACCTCCTAAATCTTTAAATAACAAATAAAAAATTATTGTTTACATAATTTTTCTGCCATTAAAATAGCAACAACAGACTTAGCATCAAAGATTTCACCTTTATTGACTAAATCCACAGCTTCACTTAATGGCATTTCTACTAGATTTATAAATTCATCATCATCAGTATGTTGTTTACCCTTTATTAAATCTTGAGCTAAATAAATATAAATCCATTCATTAGAAAAACCAACAGTAGTAGCTAATTTATGAATTTGTGTGTATTTATTAGCAGTATAACCTGTTTCTTCGGATAATTCACGTTTAGCACAAATCAATGGATCTTCATCCACACTATCTAATTTACCAGCAGGAATTTCTAAAGTCACTTTGCCGATAGGATAACGATATTGACGCACTAAAATAATATTACCATTTGGCAATACAGGAATAACAGCAGAAGCACCTTGATGTTTAATCCATTCACGAACAGCCTTATTGCCATTTGGCAATTTTACATAATCGCGTTTTACATGAAGTAATACCCCATCAAAAATATCTTCGGAAGAAACTTTTTCTTCAATTAAATCTTCATACATGAAAATCCCTCACTTATATAAAATATTATCTACAATTATAAATTTATATTCATAATTATATCATCTATAAAAACAATAAGCTATGAGAAAAATAATATACAAAAGTCTATTATAAATAGATTTTTCATGGCTATAATTTTTAATTATTTTTATAAACCCGCCAATAAGTTAACAACTTTACAAAATAAAAGCGTTATAGTTTTATAATTATATGTAAATAACTTATCTATTTAAAATTTGCATAAATTTATTTGAGATTTATTAAAATAAAAAATGCCTTTAGCACTTGGAAATTAAGAAGCTTTATAATTGACAAACTTATTTGTTGATGATAACATAAAAGCATAGTTGAATACTGAAAGAATAGGTGTCTATATAGACTTAATAGGGAATTCGGTATAAGCCGGAGCGGTCCCGCCACTGTAAAGACAAGCGATTTCACAATTATGTCACTGAGAATAAATCATTTTCTTGGGAAGGCGTGAATAGCTATGACTCTGAGCCAGGAGAACTGCCTATTTAATAATCACCGTTATTACCTGCGAGCGATGGGAAGGCGATTTTGTACAAATATAAATTTTTGTATGATATTGCCTAATTCTATGGAATTAGGCTTTTTTATTTATATTTATATCTGTATATAATCACATTTTAAGTCTGCTTGTATAAGCAGACTTTTTTGCTTTGAGGAAAATAAAGGAGAAAGGAGTTTTTTATACGTAAACTATTCAAAATAAAGGAGGTTGTTTTACTTGAAACGATTTATTAATCGTTTAATTCAATTAGTAATTACTTTAATTGGTGTTAGTTTTTTAACTTTTTGTCTTACTTATTTATCACCTGGTGATCCAGCAGCCATGGTTTTAGAGGCGTCAGATACTATTGTTTCTCAAGAAATAATAGAGCAAACTCGTGAAGAAATGGGACTTAATGATCCATTTCTTGTACAATATGGCAATTGGCTTTTAGGTGTAGCACAAGGTGATATGGGAATTTCTTATTCAGGAAAAAAACCTGTAATAGATAAGTTAATGGAAGGTTTTGCAGGGACTGTTTTATTAGCTTTGACTACAATTATTTTAATTATAATTATTTCCATTCCTTTGGGAATTTTTTCCGCTACACATCGCAATAGAATTCCTGACTTTTTAGTGAGAATTTTTTCTTTTATTGGTGTATCTATGCCAAGTTTTTGGGTAGGATTGATTTTATTATATATTTTTGGCTTAAAATTGGGATTATTTCCTATAGCTACTGCTAGTGTAACACCAAGTGGATTAGTGTTACCAGCACTTACTTTAGCTATCTATCAATCGGCAAAATATACTAGGCAAGTGCGTACTGTTATTTTAGATGAATTACATCAAGATTATGTAATAGGTGCTAGAGCTAGAGGATTGTCTGAAAAAGCTATTTTATGGAAACATATTTTGCCTAATGCAATTTTACCTTTAATAACTTTACTAGGTATGTCCATCGGTTGGTTATTAGGTGGCGTTGCTGTTATTGAAACAGTTTTTGCTTGGCCAGGTATGGGGAGAATGGCAGTGTATGCTATTACTATGCGTGATTATCCATTAATCGAAGGATTTGTTTTATGGATTTCTATTGTGTATACAGTAATTAATTTTTTAGTAGATTTATCGTATACATATCTTGATCCTAGGCTGAAAAAAGGAGATTCAAGATGATTAAATTTATAAAGAATAATAAATTATTTTCTGTATATACATTTTTGGTTTTTTTAGTAATTCTAATTGCTATATTAGCACCTATTATTGCTACACATGACCCTTATGAATCGAATATGACCAATATATTGCAGATGCCAAGCGGTGAACATATTTTAGGTACTGATAAATTAGGTAGAGATACCTTTTCCAGAATAATTTATGGTACACAAACTTCATTATTTATGACTATTTGTTTAGTTATATTAACGGCGACTATTGGTTCTTTAGTTGGTATTTTATCAGGTTATTTTGGTGGTAAAGTAGAAATTGTATTGATGCGTTTAGCTGATATTATGTTGTCTTTCCCAGGTATAATTTTAGCAATTGCTATTGCTGGTATTTTAGGTGGAAGTATTATAAATACAATTTTTGCTTTAGTAATAGTAAGTTGGGCAAAATATGCTCGTTTAGTTCGTAGTTTAGTCATAAAATTACGTAATAATGATTTTATCATAGCTGCTAAAGTAAATGGTACAACAACTATTAATATTTTATGGCGCCACATATTACCAAATATATTGCCAATGATTGTAATAACAGGTGCAATGGATATTGGGACTATGATGATGGAAATAGCAGGTCTATCTTTTTTAGGTTTTGGTGCTCAACCACCTACACCAGAATGGGGATTAATGCTCAATGAAGGTCGTCAATACATTCAAACTGCTCCATGGCTGATGATTTATCCAGGGTTAGCTATTTTTATAGTAGTAGCTATATTTAATCTTTGGGGAGATAGTTTACGTGATATTTTAGACCCTAGACAGGATTGATAGATTTTATTGATAAGAAAAGAGGTTGAATATGAAAAGTTTTAAAATGAAAAAATTATGGAAGGCTATTAGTTTAAGTCTATGTGGTATATTGACTGCAGGTATAATAGCTGGTTGTGGCTCTGAAAATACAGTAGATAAAACTACTTTAAAATTTGGAGTTACAAATTTTGCAGATACTTTAGAGCCAACACAAAATTATTTTGGCTGGGTTGTGATGCGTTATGCTATTGGTGAATGTTTGGCAAAATTTGATGAAAAAATGAATGTTCAGCCATGGCTTGCGGAAAGTTGGTCTATTAGCGATGATCATTTAACATGGACTTTTAAAATTCGTGATAATGTGAAATTTTCTAATGGCAATTTAGTAACAGCTGAAGCTGTAAAAAAATCTATTGAACGTGCTTTTGCTAAAAATACTCGAGCAAAAACTTTCTTTGAATACACAGAAATGAAGGCTGATGGTCAAAATTTAATAATCACAACAAGCAAACCTCAACCTAATATGCCTGGATTTTTGGCTGACCCATTATTTATTATTGTAGATGTTAGTGCAGAGGAACAAGGTAGAGATTTTGCCAAAGAAGGTCCAATTTGTACTGGTCCATATAAAGTGGAATCTTTTGTAAAAGAAAAGGCTGTAATGGTGAGAAATGAATATTATTGGGACGGCGAAGTTCCTTTTGAACGTGTAGAAATACCATCTATTGATGATCCTAATACTCGTGCTATGGCACTTCAATCTGGTGAAGTTAATTTTGCTGTAAATATCGCAGCTGGAGATATAGATTTATTTAGAAATAATGATAAATTCTATATCGATGAAATTTCTTCATTACGTACAGTACTTGCCCGTATCAATCAAAAAGGTATTTTAGGTGACCCAAAAGTTCGTGCTGCCTTGATTTCTGCTTGTGATCGAGAAAATTATAATAATGTATTATTGAAAGGTACATTTATTCCAGGTAAAGCGCCAATACCGCCATCTATGGACTATGGCTTTGATGAATTGACAGACCCAAATGCATATAATCCAGAAAGAGCTAAGCAATTATTAGCTGAAGCTGGTTGGAAAGATAGTAATGGAGATGGTATTTTAGATAAAGATGGCAAAGACTTAAGTCTCGATTTTGTCGTGTATAATAGCCGTGCAGAGCTTCCTTTATACGCTGAAGCTGTACAAGCTGATGCTAAAAAAGTAGGAATTAATATAAATATAAAAAGTGTAGATTATAACCTTATTGATAAAATGGGTATTGATGGCGATTATGATTTACTCATTTCTAATATTACAACTGCTAATATTGGAGACCCTGAAATTTATTTAAGTTGGTATTGGAAAACTAATGTAAATGGAGATAATCCACAAAATGGTTCTGGATATAGTAATCGTGAATATGATGAGATTTTAAATCAATTATCTGTCGAATTTGATAAAGAAAAACGTCGTCAATTAATTATTGAAGCGCAACAAATTTTGTTAGATGATGGTGCTGCATTATTCTTAGGTTATCCACAGACTAATATTATCAGCACCAAAGGCTTAGATGGTGTAGTTATGTATCCATCGGATTATTATTGGCTTACTAATAAAATAAAACCAGCTAAAGCATAAAAGGGGTAAATTAATGTTACTTGATGTATCTAATTTAACTATTCAATATAGCAAAAATATAGAAGCTACAGTTAAAGATATTAATTTTTCTTTGGATAGAGGAGAAATTTTGACCATAGTTGGAGAGTCTGGTAGTGGAAAAACCACAGTAATTAGAGCTATATTAGGTAGTTTACCTAATAGTGGAAAGATTACTAATGGAAAAATTTTCTTTGAAAATCATGATTTATTAAAATATAGTGTACGAGACTGGTTAGCCATTCGAGGAAAAAATATTTCTATGATTTTCCAAGATAGTGGTAATATGTTAAATCCTATTCAAACTATTGGTAAACAATTTATAGAATATCTACAAGTTCATGATAATGTTACTAAAGAGGAAGCATATTCTTTTGCTATAGAAATGCTTACCCGTATGAATTTGCCTAATCCTGAAAATATCATGGAATCATATCCATTTGAATTATCTGGTGGTATGCGTCAGCGTGTTGGTATTGCTATGGCTATTATTTTTAGACCAGAGTTATTGCTTGCTGATGAACCTACTTCAGCTTTAGATGTTACCACTCAAGCACAAATAGTCAAAGAATTAATGGAGATTCCTCGCACTTGTGGTACAGCCATGATTGTAGTAACTCATAATATCGGTGTGGCGGCTTATATGTCAGATAAGATTATGGTAATGAAGCAAGGTGAAATCATTGAATATGGCAAAGCTAAGGATATAATTAATTCGCCTCAAGAAGAATATACAAAAACCTTATTAGCTTCAGTTCCACAAATAGGAGGACAGCGCTATGTCTGAGTTAATTATGCAGGTAAAAAATATAACTAAGAAATTTCCAGCTAGTAATAATAAATTTTTAACAGCTTGTGATGATGTTAGTCTTAATATTAATGCTGGAGAAACAGTGGGCATCGTTGGCGAATCTGGTTGTGGTAAATCTACACTGGTAAAAACTATTATGAATATGCACACACCAACTTCTGGTGAAGTTATTTTTCATAATCAAGATATTACTAAATTAACAGGAGAAAAACGTCGTCAAAATTGTCGTCATATTCAAATGGTTTTTCAAGACCCTACAGCAGCGTTTAATCCTAAAATGAAAATTGGTAATATCATTTGTGAACCGTTATTAAATTTTAATTTAATAAAAAAATCACAAATAAAAGAGAAAGCTCAAGAATTATTGCGATTAGTAGAACTGCCAGATGATTTTGTAGATAGATATCCCAATAATATGAGTGGCGGTCAACGTCAACGTGTAGCTATTGCCAGAGCTTTAGCCCTCGAGCCTGAAATCATTGTCTGTGATGAAGCGACATCTGCTCTTGATGTATCTGTTCAGGCTAAAATCATTGAATTATTAGTAAAACTTCAACGAGAAAAAAATATCACCTATATTTTTATTTGCCATGATTTAGCTCTAGTTAGTTTATTTAGTCATCGTATAGCCGTGATGTATTTAGGCAATATCGTTGAAAAATTTGATGGTGATAAATTGATCGAAGCAAAGCATCCATATACTAAAGCTTTATTAAAAGCAGTTTTTTCTCTAGATAATGAGCAAAATAAAAATATAGAAACTCTTTCCGGCGATATTCCAAGCCCTTTAGATTTACCTAAAGGTTGTCCATTTCAAAATCGCTGTAAATATTGTAAAGATATTTGTACGCAAGAAAAACCTGTATTAAAAGAGCTTTCAGCTAATCATTATGTTGCTTGCCACCTAGTTTAATTTTCTAGGATAACATATCCCTCCTAAAACACCTATAAGAAAAATATTTTTTATAGGTGTTTTTTCTTAAAAATTTATTGATTTTGATTATAATTATTAAGGAGTTTTTAACAATTATGCGAAAAAAGTTAATAACTAAATTATTAGTTGCTACTATTTTATCTATAACAATATCTACAGGAATTGCCTATGCAAAAACAGATACGAAAAATATAGATGAAACAAATAATAAAATTGTAGAAGAGCAACAAAAAAGTATTATTAATAAAGAGAAACAAGATATAATTACTATTAAAGGATTAAGTCGTTATGATATCCGCCACGATAATCGACCAGGTAAAAAAGGTGAAACGCGTAAATCTTTATGGCGTACACGTTTAGAACCAACTATAAATATTGATAATGGCTGGAAAATAAAAAATCGTATGGATTATGAACAAAATTATAAAGCTAAAGGAGATGATAAATCTCATTTTTATAATCGTATGCTATATTTACAAGGACCAGCGTTTGGCGGAACAATTTCTCTAGGTAAAGTAGATTATGCTGATTTTGCTAATATGGATATTGCTTATGGTATGATTTTTGATGATTATATTAAAGGTGTAAAATATGCTTATACAGATAAAGATACTAGAAATATTTATACAGCAATGATAGGCAATTTTGATTCACCATATAACGACAATGTTAATGGGAAAATGCATTATAATGGTAAACAAGCTTATCCAGAAAGTGATGCTATGCATTATGTAGGATTACAAGCAGAAATGCCTATCTCAAATAAATTAATGACAGGACTTGCTTATCATAATATAAGAAGTGGAGAACTTGAAGATACTCAGCAAATTCTTGAAGTTGCAGGAGAATATAAATTGGATAATAATTTTAAATTAGGTGGTGTATATGCTTTATCTAATTTAGATGCTAATAAATATGACTTAGGCAATAGTGCTCAAGAACAAGCTTATATTTTTCAATTAAATTATAAAGGAGCAAAACGTACTATACCAAATACGTATGGATTATGGGTTGCATATAAAAATATTGGAGAACTAGCTACATTTTTACCAACATATACTAATAGCTTCACAGGTGAACAAGGTTATGAATTAGGGGCTAGATATATATTTGCTAAAAATTTAATGGGTGAAGTTTCATATTTTAATGGTAATGATATTGAAAATGATAAAACAAAAACACGTTGGTTTGGTCGTGTAGAATATCGTTTTTAAATAAAATATAATTAGGAGATTTTATGCTATCACAATTAACTCATAAAGAATATCTAAAAGTAACTATTCCTTTTATGTTATCTACAGCTACACAGCCTCTATTAGGAGCTGTAAACACGGCTGTTATGGGACATATGTCAGAAGCTTTTTATATAGCTGCTGTTTCTTTGGGAGTAATCTTATTTAACAATATATATTGGCTATTTGGATTTTTGAGAGTATCTACTACAAGTTTTTCCGCTCAAGCTTTAGGCAGTGAATCCGCCAAAGATAAATTTTTAGCTTTAGCTAGACCACTACTTATAGCTATAGTAATAAGTTTAATATTTTTAATCATTTATCCGTGGATTTTCAAATATTATGCATTGCTCATGAAGCCTGAAAGCCAAGTTGTTGAATTGATGAAAAATTATTGTGATATCATTATATGGGGAGCTCCGTTTGTTTTAATCAATTATGTAACGCTAGGCTGGCTCATGGGGCAGATGATAATTCGCTATACTATGTTTATGCAAATATCCATGAATGTGTTGAATATCATCTTATCTATTGTATTTGTATTTATCATGGATATGAATATTCAAGGTGTAGCCTATGCTTCATTGATTGCTCAAATATATGGTTGTATGATAGGTTTTATCGCTATTTATAAACAAGGAAATTTAACTATTCGCAGTGAATACATTCAAAGTTTAAAAACTATACAGCCATTTTTAGCCATGATGAAGGTAAATGTGGATTTAATGTTTCGCACTGTTTGTCTATTGACGATAAATAATTTATTTGCCATAGCTGGGGCAAGCATGGGGACAGTTACACTAGCTAGTAATGCTGTTATTTTAGAAATTATTTTTATCGTGGTCTACTTTATTGATGGTATGGCAAATGGTGTGAGTGTATTTTCAGGAAAAGCAAAGGGATATAAGGATATAAATCTATTAAATTCAGTATTAAAGATAAGCTTAAGATGTTTAGCTATATTTATAATTTTTATTTCAGTGATTATGTATATCACTAAATCGTATTTTATAAATATGATGACTGATTTAGCAGTCGTAGCTAATTATGCTAACGATTATAGTATCTATTTGATTTTGCATCCAATATGTGCTTGTGTGGGATTGCTTTTATATGGTATGTATACAGGTATTGGTGGCAATACAGCTTCTATCAGAAATATGATGTTTGTCGCTGTGATATTTTTTTATATCTGCCAAAAAATATTGATGTCTTATCTAGGTAATGATGGTATATGGCTAACATATAATTTAACGTATTTATTAGAATCAATTATTCTCATTTTGTATTTACCGTCATTAAAAAAATATTTTAATTAAAGAAAACCTACTATAAATTACTTTTAAATAAGTTAATTTATAGTAGGTTTATTTTTATAATACGTTATATTGTTTTAAAGCATAGGCTATGCCATCATTATCTACATCTAAAGTGATGAAATCCGCTATCTGTTTTAAGCTATCATTAGCATTTCCCATAGCGATGCCATATTTTACAGCTTCAAGCATTTCCACATCATTTCCGCCATCGCCAAAAGCCATAGCTTCATTAATATCTATATCATAATAAGCTAAAACTTTTTTGATGCCTGTGCCTTTACCGCCATCTTTAGGAATAATATCTGTAAAATAAGGACACCAACGAACAGCTTTGCAATTTGGCAAATATGGTAAGACTTCTTGTTCCTCATCTTCATTTAAGAAAATATTCAATTGATATGTTTTATGATTAGATACTCGACTTACATCATCAAATGCCCTATCAGGTGCAGTATCTCCCAGTTTTTCTTTTAATTTTGCCAAGCGGTCATTATAAAGATTAAAATAAAAATAATCCATTTCCATAAAACCACAAGCGATATCTTTATCTTTGATGTAATTTGTAAATTGAATTAAATCTTCGCGATTTAAATATTCTTCGTGTAAGATTTTTCCTGTACTATCATAACAATATTGACCATTAAAAGTAATATAACCAGTGAATAAATCGCCAAATTTATCAATTAAAAATTTTAAGTCATATGGCGGACGACCAGTTGCGATAAATAATTTTATTCCTTTAGCTTTTAAAGTATGTAAAGCCTGTATTGTAGATTCAGGAATTTTATGTGTTTTAAAACTGACTAAAGTGCCATCAATATCAAAGAAAATAGCTTTTATCATCATATCACCGTACTTTCATTAAAATCATAAAATATAAATCAATTAATTATAACAAATTTTAAGCTAGTACGTATATTGTTTTTATGCTATATTATAAACGGCAATTATTAACTAGATAAATATATAGAGAAAGAGATGTGATTTTTTAATGAATGCAACTTTAAAAAATATTACTGCCATGCTTGTTTTTGGTAGTATAGGTTTATTCGTGCGAAATATAGAAATTGCAAGTTCACAAATAGCCCTAGTGCGTGGTTTTATAGGAGCTTTTGTTTTATTTATCGCGATGATATGTCTACATAAAACATTTAATCGCCAAGCTTTAATAAAAAATCTACGTTACTTATTAATTGCTGGTATAGCTATTGGTTTAAACTGGATTTTTTTATTTCAGGCATATAATTACACTACAATAGCGACAGCAACACTTACATACTATCTAGCACCTACTTTTGTAGTATTATTATCACCATTTGTATTAAAAGAATCTTTATCTACTTTTAAAATTATTTGCGTTGTTTTATCCTTATTAGGTATGGCATTAGTTGCAGGTATATTCAATGATAATCAATCAGGAACGAATGATTTCATCGGAGCTATATACGGTACATGTGCTGCGTTATTTTATGCTATTGTAATTTTAGCAAATAAATTTTTTAGAAATATTGCTGCTCTTGATAGTAGTATTGCTCAATTATTATTGGCTTCAATAATTTTATTACCTTATGTAATTTATCAAGATAATTCATGGAGTATGAGTGGTTTTTCCTTGTTATCTTTACTTATTTTAGGTGTTATACATACAGGTATAGCATATTTATTATATTTTTCATCATTGCAGACATTACCAGCACAAAAAGTTGCTATATTTAGCTATTTAGATCCTGTGACTGCGATTATTTTATCCACTGTACTTTTAGCTGAACCAATGAGTATATCCCAATGGATTGGTGCTATTTTGATTTTAGGTTCATTATTTGCCAGTGAATTAATAAAGAAAAATAATTAACGATTATTGACAAATAATAATTTATAAATTATATTGTATATATAAATTAATAACAGGGAGCTAGTAAACTGGCTGAGAGGAAGTTGTGAACTTCGACCTATGACCTGATTTGGATAATGCCAACGTAGGATAATATTTGTAGTTTAATGATAATTATAAGAGATGGCATTATGTCATCTCTTTCTTATTTAAATATCTATATATTAATATTAGTTTAAATTAATTTTTAAAATTGCATAGAGTTGACCATGTGATTGAACAGGAGTTCATGAAGGGGTGCACCACCGCGGGTGTATCTTTTTGTGGACTCCTTTTTTAATAAAATTTTTCAAAAGATAAAAAATGAGGAGGTCTTATTTTGATAATAGTTAATGGACAAAATCAAGAAATATCTTTGCCTATGGATTTAGTTACTTATTTGCAAGAAAATAATTATCCTTTAGATAAGATAGCTATAGAGTTAAATGGTCAAATAGTCCCAAAAGCAAAATATGCACAAACTATTTTAAATCCTAATGATAAATTAGAAATCGTAACTTTTGTTGGTGGTGGCTGATAATGGCAGATATTTTGGCAAAAGAATTAATTTATCAAACTTTAAATGACCGCCATGGCATAGTCAATCAAGAAAAATTGAACAATGCTAAAGTTGCTATAGCCGGGCTTGGCGGTTTAGGCTCTAATATTGCTGTGGCACTGGCTAGAATAGGTGTAGGTCATTTACATTTAATTGATTTTGACAAAGTAGATATCAGTAATCTCAATAGACAACATTATTTCATCTCACATTTAAATAAATATAAAACGCAAGCTTTAGCTGAGCAATTACAAATGATAAATCCTTATTTAAATATTGTTACTAATTGTATAAAGGTAACAGAAGATAATATATTCTCATTATTTAAAGATGAAGATATCATCTGTGAAGCTTTTGACGTTCCCGAAAATAAGGCGATGTTAGTAAATAAGGTATTAGAACTTTTCCCCGAAAAATATATTATCTCAGGAAGTGGTATGGCGGGTTTTGGTCATAGCAATGAAATTCATACTCGCAAGGTGATGGGTAAATTTTATATCTGTGGTGATGAAAAAACTGCATTATCCAATGAAAATAGTTTAATGGCTCCTAGAGTAGTTATTTGTGCTGGTCATCAAGCAAATTTAATCACTCAATTGATTTTAGAAAATAATTTATAAAGAAGGTATCATATTATGTGGCAATTAGGAAAACATCAATTCAATTCAAGATTTATTTTAGGTTCTGGTAAATATTCTTTAGAATTAATTCAAGCAGCAATCAATGAAGCAAAAGCTGAAATCGTAACTTTAGCACTTCGCCGTGTAAATAATGGCGGTATGGCTAATATTTTAGATTATATTCCCAAAGATATAGCACTACTCCCTAATACTTCTGGAGCTAGAAATGCCGATGAAGCCATTCGCATAGCTCGTTTATCTAAAGAACTTTGTGGCAGTGATTTAGTAAAAATTGAAATTATGCGTGATAGTAAATATCTTTTACCTGATAATTATGAAACTATCAAAGCTACTGAAGTTTTAGCTAAAGAAGGCTTCACTGTTATGCCATATATGTATCCAGATTTAAATGTAGCTAGAGATTTAGTAAATGCTGGTGCTAGTTGTGTAATGCCTCTTGGTGCTCCCATCGGTTCTAATAAAGGTTTATGTACAAAAGAATTTATTCAAATCCTCATAGATGAAATCGATTTACCAATTATCGTAGATGCTGGCATCGGTAGACCTTCTCAAGCTTGTGAAGCTATGGAAATGGGTGCCACTGCTATTATGGCTAATACTGCTATAGCAACAGCAGGTGATGTCGTTCGCATGGCAAAAGCTTTTAATTATGCTATTGAAGCAGGACGCCTCGCTTATGAAGCAAAATTAGGTCGTATAAAAGCACAAGGAGCAAGTGCATCTTCTCCATTGACAGGATTTTTACAAGATTAATTATTAATTTAATCAGTAATAATTGTGAGGTAAGATGAATGAATAAAGATAATCATATTAATGAAAGTATTATTAATGATGAAGTAAGAGCTGAATTAAAAAAAGAACGTATTGACCATATGGCATATTTACCAGATATGGAAGTTATACCTAGCGATATTTTAGATAAGGTTATAGCTGATATGAATAGTTATGATTATGATAAATATACAGCTCAAGATGTACAAACTGCACTTAGTCATGACCATATTACACCAGAAGATTTTAGAGCTTTATTATCTCCAGCAGCACTCCCATTTCTTGAACAGATAGCACAAAAAGCTCAAAAAACTACTAAGAGATTTTTTGGTAATTCTATCTATATGTTCACACCAATATATATTGCCAATTACTGCGAAAATTATTGTATCTATTGTGGTTTTAATTGCCATAATAAAATCAAACGTGCTAAATTAAATTATGATGAAATCGATAAAGAAATGCAGGAAATTGCTAAATCTGGATTGCAAGAAATATTGATTTTAACAGGTGAAAGTCGCAAACAATCCAGTATAGAATATATAGGTGAAGCTTGTAAAATAGCTAAAAAATATTTCCGCGTTATTGGACTTGAAATCTATCCATTAAATACAGATGAATATGCTTACCTACAAAAATGTGGTGCGGATTATGTAACTGTATTCCAAGAAACATATAATAGTGATAAATATGAAACTCTTCATTTAGCTGGACATAAACGTATTTTCCCTTATCGTTTCTATGCTCAAGAAAGAGCAATTCGTGGCGGTATGAGAGGCGTTGGTTTTGCTGCACTTTTAGGTTTAGATGATTTTAGAAAAGATGCTTTAGCTACAGGTATGCATGCATATTATTTGCAACAAAAATATCCACATGCAGAGATCGCATTCTCTTGTCCTCGCCTTCGTCCTATTATTAATAATGATAAAATCAATCCAAAAGATGTACATGAAGCCCAACTTTTACAAGTTGTATGTGCTTATCGTCTATTCATGCCATCTGCTAGTATCACTATATCTACTAGAGAATGTGCTAGAGTTCGTGATAATCTCGTAAATATTGCTACTACTAAAATTTCCGCTGGTGTAAGTACCGCCATCGGTGAACATAGCCAAGAAAGTGAAGATAAAGGCGATGCTCAATTTGAAATTGCCGATACTCGTTCTGTAGACGAAGTATATCATGATTTAATTCATAACGGCTTACAGCCTGTTATGGCAGATTATTTATACGTATAATTTACTTCGTATATATTATTCTTTCTATGATTATTGTACTAAATATTGTACAATAATCATAGAAAGAGGTGTTAAATATGTTAGCTGTAAACTATTCTACAATTAGAAATAAACTTAAAAATTATTGTGATGAAGCAACAGATAATAATCAAACTATTATTGTTACTCGTAAAGCTGAAAAAAATGTGGTAATTCTAAGTCTTGAAAAATATAATCACCTCATGAAAATAGTTCAAAATGCTGAATATTTATCTATGTTAGATAGAGGAATAAAACAACTAGAAGCTGGAAAAGGTCAAAAACACGACTTAATAGAGGCGGATATTGATGAATAAACTTTGGTCTGATAGGGCTTGGGATGATTATTTGTATTGGCAATTTCAAGATAAAAAAATTTTAAAGAAAATAAATGAGCTCGTAAAAGATATAGAACGAAATGGATTATCTGAAGGAATAGAAAAGCCAGAGCCTTTAAAATATAAAAATGTTTGGAGTAGACGTATAGATAAAGAAAATCGTTTAGTTTATAATATTGTTAATGGGGAACTCTGGATTATAGCTTGTAGAGGTCATTATATTTCTTTATAAATTATGCTGTAATATGTTAAAAAGTCTAACCTTTTGGTTAGACTTTTTCTTTTTAAAATATAATATATAGATTATTTGTTAATAAAAGCCAACAAATCTTTTGTAGTCCAAAGATTTATATTAAATCCATTTTTATTTAGAGCTCTTGCTGTTTCGAATGCATTTTCATTATATGTAGATGTAGTAATAAATATAGCATTTTTCACACCATCCATCATTGCGGCACCAGCAAGTTTTTGAATTTCTTCCCTGCCAATGGTTTTATTACTATTCCAATATTTGCATTCAATATATGTTTTTATACTATTTTTTCTATAATGATATCTTTTCCGCCATCATTAGTTCGTGGTGTCAATATTACTTTAAAATTTTTTACTTTAAACTGTTTAGCTATAAATTGTTCAAATTTTCTCCAATCGTTAATATTTTCTATATCTTCTTTTCTATATTTTTGCAGATTATTCTTTTGTAATTCGATAATCTTTTTATGAGCTATCTCTAATTCATTTTCAAGTAATATTAATTTTGCATGTTCTTTATCATAAGTACGTCTAAGATAAATAATCTCATCATGAGTTTGTATATATTTTTTATTTAGTTCTTCATATTTATTTTTCCATGTATTAGAATTATCCTCATTTAAAGATTTAATAGAATAGGCTATATTATTTTTCGTAGAATATTTTAGTGAAGTAATTACTTCATTTAATTTAATTATTTTTTGTTTATAATCTTTTATAGTTTGTTCTTTCTTAATTATTATTTGCTTATTTTTTTCTATTAAATGTATATTATTTTCATTAATAATATTAAATATATCTTTTTCTTTTTTATATAAAATATTTAAGTCATTTATTTTATTTTTTTAATTGGATATTTTATTATCTTTACGAGCATAATCTATAAAAAATATTAATATTATTAAAATAAGAAAAAAGAGCTCATACATAAAATCACTTCTTTATAAATATTGTGTATTATAATTATAGTATTTTTCTATATCTAATATTAAATTAATTATATCTTAATTAATATTAAAAATAAATGATAAAATATACAGTACTAATTGTTTATATTAATTTATCATTTATTATGGTAGATTATTTATATGTATAGAATATTTTAAATTAGGCACTAGACAAAACTATATTTCTAAAGTACACTTTAATCAAAGTAAATATTTCTCTTTGAAAGGATTAGGAGGACTTAATTATCTTATGCTAGTATTAAAAAAACTACCTTTTCTAGTACTTTTAATATGTTGTTTATGTTTAGTGCCAACTCCTACAAAAGCAGCTCCTACTGATACTAGTAATTTAGCCATCAGTACAGTTACGGGTTTTTTAAATCCAGAAAATGCTACTATAAGGGACGATTTACTAGAGCTATTGAAAGACTCTGAACATAGACAAGAATTAGCTGATTATATTGAATCAACTAGACCTGTTATTGAAAAATATAAAGGTTATTTTGATACAGCGTCTAATGTAGCAATATGGTCAGAAGAAAATATTCCCATTATCGGTCATTTAATAGGTAATGTAGCTATTAGTGTCACTAATTATTTTTATCAACAAGAACTACAAGAACTTGCCACTACTGAAGTTGCACAGAAATTTGCTAAGCTTCGTGAATCTGGTATTAATATCGAGATAGATATTTTTCAAAGGGCCTTATCTAATTATGTTTTAAATGGTGGCGTAGATTTATCCTTAATCATGAATTTACAACAAGTTCTCAATGAAAGATTAGAAGTGCATAACTTTTTAAAAGCTATAATTGAAAATTCTAACCTAGAATATAATATTGTTGATGATGGTAATATTATTCCTAAATTAGATACTAGAATTAATTTCAACAAATAAAAAATCCTATCTCTAAGTTAATGTCAATATTATTAATACGTATTGAATGCTTGGAGATAGGATTTTTTATAGAATTTTTTAGATAAATTTTTCAAAACGATATTTTCGGAAAACGTCAGGATATTTTTGGCGGTCGACTTCGCTCATAAACATATCTAAAGGTCTAATATAATCTTTATAATCACCATATAAAGCCTTATAAACTACAAATTGTTCATGAGTTTCTGTATGTGTAGCCACAGTAATAATCAAATATTTTTTATCTTCACCTTTGAAGTGAACCCATATTTCCCCTGATTTAGGTAGAGCTCTCATTATATTATGTTTCTCCTTTATTTTAATTATCAAATGAAATTACTAGCCATATGGCGGAGATGATATAAATCTGCATATAGATTTTCACCAGGACAAGCGGTAGCATTAAAATCGCGATGTCCAAATATTGTATTTTCATTTGGACTTAAGCTATACATTTGACATAACAAACCGATCAATTTACTTGCAGAGGCAATTTGCATATCTGTAGGCATTTCATCGTTAAAATTGCCAGATAAACAAATGCCTATACTACTATTATTGTGTTGATAAGTATGTGCACCGATATCTTCTAGCGGTCTGCCTGTTTCAATTAAACCACTTTTGCGAATAAACATATGATAACCTATACCAGACCAACCATTTTGCAGATGGATGCGATGGATATCTGCAGCTGTGATATCATCATTTCCGCCAATGGCAGAATGGTGTACTATTATCTGCGAAGTTCTTGGTCTAGTAGATAAAGATGTGAAATTAAAATAATTTTCTACAATTGGTAAATCAGAAGCATATAATGTATAATCGGCTGCTTTAGCTACATTATTATTTATATTTGCTATAGAATTTAAAAATGTGGAAATATTTGCTCCTGCAAGTAAAGCTCCACCTAATTTTAATCCTTTAATTATAAAATCTCGTCTATTCATATACTCGGAACCCTTCTATTTAATAATTCAATAATATGGCTATAGTATAGCATTTTGAGTTAACTTTATGTCTAGTAAAAAATAACCCAATATAATATATTAAATGTATTGAAATATATTTTCAAGTATATTAGAGAATATTTCTCAATTATCTCGAAATAAAACTAAAAAGTACAATATTTACTACACTTTGAAATTTGCAGTTGCTTATGATACAATAAAAATTAGTTTTTATAAAGCCTTGAAATATAAGGCTTTATTTTAAATTCTTGAATATTTTATAGGTTAATTTTTATTAAAATTTTAGGAGGAATTTTTTAATGGCACACCGCAAGACTAAACAACATACTGTAAATGTTGTAAAAGCTCAATTTTGTGCACCAGAAAACATATCATATTTGGATTTATTTGAAGGATTTAACGAATTATATACTATAAATATAGCTACTAATATAGATTTTTTAGCTAATCTTTTAGAATTATTTACAAAAGTAGAGATTATTTTTGGTAATCTCGCACTTGTACCATCTACTTTGGAAAATACATTTGCTATGCAAAGAAATACTTTGCAAGAATTATATAAAACGGAACATTATGCTAATTTTAAAGAAAAACATGCTCAAGACAATTTAAATATATATTTAGCAGATGCTCCCTTATACCCTGAAAAATTATTTTGCTTGAAAAATACGCAGACAGGAGCAACTAGAGTAATCTTAGGCAGTAACAATTTTGACCAATTACCAGCTAATAGTGACCGCAATCAAGCTTTAGTTTATTTTGATGATGAAAATGCTTTTAATTATTATATGAACATATATAATGATTTCAAACAAAATAATAGCGAAATAGTAAATGAACAAGCATGGGAAATAACATATGAAGATACTCAAATGCTCGAAAATTTACCTATTTTGCATAAAGCTAAACAAGATAGCGAACATATCTATCCAGCAGTTAGCAAGACAACTATCGTAAAAGCAGCAGAATATATCTCAGATATCGAGCGTTTAGCTAAAGATTTTGTAGATATTCCTAAAGCAGACCGTAAAGGACAGGCTAAAATCACGAATGATAAGATAGATACTATTAAACGTAAAACATTAGAAAATATTCAAGTTCGCCGTGCTAAATTTGAAAAATTTATGCCACAATTGGTTATTGAACCAGAACGCAATCGTGCTTTTTATAATGAACGTGAATTTAATTTCCGTCCTTATCGCAGTGATGTAAAACGTGATGCTGAAATTTATTTACAATATATGGAAGGTTTTAATACAGCAGTACCAGCTAAAAATATTGAACCTTTAAAATTTGAGTATTTTAAATTGATGTCATGGTGCTTTTTATCTCCATTTTTAGCACGTGTGCGTACTACAATTAGAGAAGCTACTGTAACTGATGAGGTATTTACATATCCGATAGTAGCTTTATTATGTGGTCAATCAAATGCAGGAAAAACAATCTATGCTTCTTTATTAATGAAAATGATGACTGATTCTGCTTTGTATAAAGCTTTTGGTCAAAATAACTTCACAAAGACACGCATTGATTCACTTCTCTGCGATATAAAAGGTTTACCTATATTAATAGATGATATCACTCAAACTCAATTTACTAATAATAGTGGAAATATCATCAAACAAGAAGAACGTATCATTCGTGAAACTAAGCCAGAAAATTTAAATTATTATTCAGCTATTTTACTTACAGCTAATAAAGATTTAAATAGTTTAAAAAATGAGCTTACTAAACGTATGGTCGTTTTCCATGTAAATGCCAGCTGGAACAACGAATTTACACGTCAGCAAAAAAGTCCATGCTCTGAATTAATTCAAAAAATGAGAAACAATTTTTATAGTGCATATCTGGCAAAAATCATTCCTCATATTAATTTGTATTTAAGCCAAATCAATGATTTAGGCTCTAGTAGCATAGATTTATATAATATAAGCTCTGAAGTAATAATATCTATCTTTAAAGAATGTGGTTTAGATGTTCCTAGTTATATGCGACCACTTACTATGAAAGATTATTTTGATAGTAGAGCTGTAAATGAAATCATGATAAAATTCTTCCAAAGACAATATCGCTTAAATCGTGATTTCTTTGAAGTTAACAAGAAAAATAATCAATTGATCTTTGAAGATAAAAGCTTATCTTCTGTAGGTAAGATGACTCCTATGCGTATTGCTGAATCACTTCCACCTGAATTGGAAGCAGATGTAGTCGGTGATAAAGTGATCATGCGATTGGATAGTGCAACTAAATTCTTTAGCACAGAATTCAAAGAACAAGGTCTTTTAAATAAGTTATTTGGCAGATAAATTAATAACAAATAAAAAAGCACACATTTATTTGTGTGCCTTTTTTTTATCTTCGTTTACATTTTCATTTAAATTAATGCCAGTAGTATAACGTTTATCCATTTTATTATAGATGTGAGCATATTTACTAGTTATATTGACATTACTGTGACGTAAGACTTGTTTTACTATTTGTAAATCTTTTGTATCTTTATAAAGTAGAGTGCCACATGTATGACGGAGCATATGGCAGCTTATACCTTCTTTTTTTAATCCTGCCTTAGTCAGCCATTTATCCACATTATAACGAATACCTCGTCTATCCATTCTTTTTCCTTTTACTTGATTAGTCAAAGTTGTAAATACCGGCTCTCCAAATTCATCAATAAAGGCAAAATTAAATGGTCGTATTTTTAAATATTCTTGTAATAAAATTAAAACATCATCACGAGGATAAATAAAATCATTATGCCCTTTACCATGAATATATATTGTCTTCATCTCCCAATTTATATCATTGACAGACATGCGATGAACTTCCACTGTTCTCAATCCTTCTAATGCCATAAGCATAATGATGAGTTTATCTCTTAAATATTCAATATGTTTTTCATCATAATCAGGTATAATATTTAATAAATCTCGTAGTTGTTCTAATGTAAGAAATTTCATAGGAGAGATTTCACTTGCTTCATGTATTTTCACTCCTACATCTTTAGCAGGACTATTTTCTATTAATTTTAATTTTACAGCAATATTATAGAATTGTTTTATCGCATTTAACTTTACCTTAATACTACCTTTTTTCATATTCATTTTTATTAAAAAATCTCGATAATACATAAATTGATATTCTGTTATCTTTAATGGATGCACTTTATTTGTTAAACACCATTTTATATAACTATCAATAGCAGAACAATAACTTCTTAAAGTGTCTTCTGATGGTTCACCTTGAGAAAGATATCTTTTCAATAAAGTTTTATAATTCAATAATAAAGTATTTTCATTTATCTCTTCTTGTCGTAAATAATCTTTTACTAAAAAATCATTATCATCTATTTTTATTAAATTTACCAAAAATCTCACTCCTATTTAAATATAATATAAAATTATTTATTATATACAAATTTACCTATTTAATATAAATAATAATAAATATTGATTTAAATTTATTTTTATTAAATATAAATTATTATTTTTATACAGTTATCTATTTTATATTTATAATTTATTAATTTTAAGTATTCATAAAAATTATTTATTATAATTATAGCTGTTTTAAGCGTTTTATTTTTCGTTTTAATATAAATGTATGTAAAAGAAAATAAAACCTCTTAAAATCGATTTTAAATAAAATTTTTATATATGATGAATTTATTTTTTCAAAAACAAGCTTTTCCTTTAAATCAACTTCCTATTTTTTATGAAATAGGAAGTTAATTTAATTATATCATCAATTTATATGATTAGTAAATAATAACAAATAAAATCCATTAACAATATATTTAATTTTCTGTATATTTTACTTTTGATTTATTAATAATTATTATTTAATTAATATGTTTATCTAAAACATAAAAATTATGTTTAAATAATAGTTATTAGAATTTAATTATTATCGATTTTAAACATATAATAATTTTATGTATTATATAGAATATATCTATATAAAAACAGAGGTAATATTTTATATAATAAACAAATATGATAAAATATTTACGAGGTGATTATTATGGCAAAACGCCCTAAAATAAAAATAACATTAATCGATAGAAAAGGACCTTGCGGTTGTCATCGCGGTCATAAAATAGGTGATAGCTTTGATTTTGATACACAACGTGGTAAATTATGCCCTATGGCGATGCATGTAGCATTTCCTTATATTGATATCTTAAGATATGGTGGTTCTATACCTAATCAACCAGAAGGCACAGCTGTATTTTGTTGCCCAGACGTAGACACCATAAACGTTTTTAGAATAGAAAAGGAAGATATTTAATTTATATATTTTATTTTCATTAAATAAAAATGCTTAATATTACACACATTATATAAATTGACTATTTTTTTATTAATGTATTAATATATTTTTTATGGCACTTATATGACACTAAAATGGCACCGCATAACTTATTACTTTGTAGTAATAAGTTATTTTTTTATAGATTTTTCAATTTCATCAAGAATTTTATTATTAGCACTATCTATAAAAGCTAGAAATCCTGTATTTCTAGCTCTTACCCATTCACTAGTAGTTGTAGAGATTTCTTTTTCTTCTTCGTCAAGTCTCTAACTTCTTTTTCGAGCTCATCAAAATTTAAATTTTTATTTGTTTCATCAGCTAATAAAGAACGAATTTCTTCTTTTCTTTGTAAAATTTCTTCTAATCGTTTATTCATTGTATTTTCCTTTCTGAATATCTTAAAAATGGGTACAAAAAAGCACCTTCTTAGGTGCTTAACTAATAAATTTATGTTATACTATTTTCGTTACTCAACTCCAATCTGGTAACAGAGAGGAGGTGCATATAATGAACTTCACTGATATTGTTGTGCTTATTATGGTAAATGTAATCTCTTACTTCATTTACAAATGGATAGATAAGCACTTTTTTGAGTAACTATCCTAACGCTCTAGCATTAGCGCAATAATGTAAAAACCCTTAGGAACTACCACTTCCTAAGGGTTTTGTGCATTATAATGAACTTCACTGTTTCTATAATTAGTATAGCATATCTTGTGATTTTTGCAATATAAAACACAAAATCCTTTTATAAATACGTCATATACTGTGCTATAAACTTTTCTAAAAATTCACTAGCAGACATCATTGGATTGGAATACGAACTTAATAAATAATTCAACCTATCATTAAGCACATTTTTTATTTTTCCATTATCCTTTAGACCAAAAGATGTAAAAAGTAGAAGAATTTTTGGACACTGGGAGCTAGATACCATAGTATCTAGTAGTGGAAAATCTAAGGCTTGTTTAGCAACATTTATAGAAAGTTTATATGGCAATAAAAATAAAAAATAGAACAGTCCCATCAATGCTAAAAGCAATAAAAAAGTTAGTGAAAGTACTACCAAAAAAGGCATTAAAAACATTTACAACAGATAGAAGAAAAGAATTTGCATGTTACAAAGAAGTAGAAAAATTAAATATAAAAGTATATTTTGCAGATGCTTATACAGCATGACTAAGAGGTAGCAACGAAAATTCAAATGGGTTATTAAGAGAATATTATCCAAAGAAAACAGATTTAGGAAAAATATCTAATGATGATTTAATAAAAAAATTAATATTATTAAATAGTAGACCAAAAAGAATTGTCGCACTTGGATTGACAATTCATTATTAATAAAAAGTATAGCCATCTAACTTAATTATATATTGACAAAATAATGATTATCCTTATATAATTGAACTAGAAAAATATAATAGTAACAAACTACATTAATCCCTAAAATACTTGCTTCTACTGATCGTCATTGTAGAAGCTTTATTTTTTTATAGAGAAAAAAAGATAGACAGAAATATTTCTGCCTATCTTTTTTAATTGGGGGATTTATTTATTCTTTATTGATATATTCAATAATGATATCTGCAATATCTTCAAGGGATTTATGGCTAGTATTAACACTTAAATCATAATTTTTAGGATTTCCCCATTCTTTGCCTGTATAATAAGCATAATACTCAGCTCTTTTAGCATCTTCTTGATTTAATTCAATAACAGATTTTCCATCATATACTGTTCTACCGCGTTCTTCACGATATTCATCATTCGCACAAACAAATACAGAACATACATTTTCATTGCCTTGTAAAACAGCATCTGCACATCTACCAAGAATAATGCAATTACCATCTTTAGCCAAACGACGAATAATTTCAGATTCTTGTTCAAACATTTTATGGTTCATTGGTTTAGCACCACTCATACCAAAAATATAGAATGGCATAAATTTCAAAGAAAGTGGTGGCACATTATCTTCTAATTCTTTTAAGTCTTTTTCACTCATACCACTAATACCTAATTGAGCAGCAGCCATATGCACGATTTGTCTATCATATAACTTATAATTTAATTTTCTAGCTAAAATATTTGCGAGTTCACGACCGCCACTACCATATTGACGACTAATTGCTATAACATTATTTTTCACAAGAAGACCTTCTTTCAAAATTATTTATTAATTAATCATTTACTTTGCGGAAAGCTAAAGAATATCCTAAAACCACTGCAAAACATACTACAGGTAAATAAAATGCTGTTCTAATAGCTGCTTCGGCTGCGGAGAAACCACTAACCATGAAGCTTAATGCACTAGAGTCAACTAACCAACCCATGATAGGAGTGATTATTGCACCACCTAAGATAGCCATGATTAAACCTGCTGCACCAAATTTTACTTCAGCACCGAGACCACGAAGAGCAATACCATAAATTGTTGGGAACATTAAGCTCATGCAACCAGAAATTGCAATTAAGCAATATACAGATACAGATGTTGGTAAGTAAATTGTACCGAAGCAACATAAAATACCAGCTAAAGCGAAGACTGCCATCATTTTTGCAGGAACAAAATATTTCATCAAATATGTGCAAAGCCATCTGCAAGCGATAAATAATACCATTGCATAGATATAGTAATTAACAGCATCAGCTTCAATGATATTTTTTGTAGCCATAATATATTTAATAGTCCATGTCCAAACTGCGATTTGTACACCTACATAAAAGAACTGAGTGATAACACCCCAATAGTAACGAGGATTTTGTAATAATTTACCAAATGCTTGAGGAACAGTCATTGCTACACGACCATCCTTATCATTTAATTTACTTCTAAAGAAAATAACCCAAATAATAAATGCGATTAAGATTAATCCAACATAAGGAACACATACCCAGAAAAGTTCTGTATCTCTGATAGCGGAAAGTTCAGCAGGAGACATAGCTAATCTATCATCTAAATCAGCAGGATTCAAGTTTGCTAAGATAATATATTTTGCTAAGAATAATCCAGCCATTGAACCTACAGGATTGAATGCTTGAGCAAAATTCAATCTGCGAACGCTTGTTTCTTGAGCACCTAAGGATAATACAAATGGATTACATGTTGTTTCTAATACAGATAAACCACCAGCTAAGATAAAAATAGATACTAAGAATAAATTGTAACTTTGCAAAATAGCAGCTGGAATATAACCAAATGCTCCTATCATATAAAAACCAAGACCAACTAAAACGCCAACACGATAGGAATATTTTTTAATGATAAATGCTGCTGGCATAGCAAGTACAGCATATGCACCATAAAAAGCTACCTGTACTAAAGAAGAATCAACAGCTTTAATCATAAAGATCTTAGCAAATGAAGGAACCAAGTTATCAGTCATATTGTTTAATAAACCCCAAAGAGCAAAACAAGATACTAATAAGAAAAAATATATTCTATATTGAGCAGGAACTACTGGTATACTATTGCTATTATTCGCAATATTCTTTTGACTTAATGTATTTGCGTTATTTTCCATGATAAAACCTCTCTTAAATATTTATACACGAACAAAATCACATAATTAATCCACTACAACACCTTTTTGTAGCATGATATTAGCGTAAAGAGCCTTTTCACTTGTAGCGATAATAGCATAAGCTGTTTTGGCTTCTTCGTAGAAAGCAAATCTTTCAATATTACCGATGGCATTTGCTCCACGTTCATCATGTTTAGCTACGATTTCTTTGTAAGTGTCCCAAATAGGTGTTTCTACTGTATCACCTGGCATTACTTCCATGAGATTAACAGGTTTATCAACATAAATATCTAATGGAAAAACTTTTAAAATTGCATCTAATAATTCAGGTACACCATGTCCATCACATCTGATTACTATTGCATTTTTACCCATAGACTCTGCTGGGAAATTTCCATCAGCAATAACAATTCTATCGCTATGACCCATTTCACAAAGTACTTTTAATAATTCAGGTGATAATATTTTAGGAATATTTTTTAACATAACAAATTCTCCTTAATATTTTTATATATTTCGTCCCAATTTTCATCTTTTTGAGGTTCATAAACAGTAACATTTTCAGAATTAGCAATTATCTTGCGTGCTTCTTTAATATCTTTTATTTCACCTAATGCCATTAATTGCAGTGCAATATTTCCCATTACTGTAGCTTCTACAGGCCCTGCTACTACTTTTCTACCACAAACGTTAGCTGTTAATTGACATAATAGTTTACTTTGGATACCGCCACCAATGATGTTTAATGTATCATATTTTTTGCCAGTAGCTATTTCAATCTGTTCTAAAGCAAATCTGTATTTAACAGCTAAGCTCTGATCAATACAGCGAACAATTTCTGCTTCATTTTGAGGAACATATTGGCCTGTGCGTTTGCAATATTCTTGAATTCGTTTTGGAATATTACCTGCTGGAACAAATTCTTCATTATCTGTATCAATAAAGGAATTTATCATGCCCACTTTACTAGCCATCTGTTCAAGTCCACCAAAACCATATTCTTTACCTTCTCTAATCCATTGACGGCGACTTTCTTGAATGAGCCATAGTCCTATGATATTTTTTAAGAAAGAAGTTTTATTATCTGCTCCGCCTTCATTAGTAATATTCAAACTTGCAGAAGTTTCATTAATTATTGGTGTTTTCAATTCTGTTCCTAATAAGGACCATGTACCACAAGATAAGAATATAAAATCATCTTCTTGAGTTGGCACTGCCACCATAGCTGATTGAGTATCATGTCCTGCTACAGCAATTATATCTATTTCATTTATACCTAACTCTTCACTAATTTGTTTGCTCAACTTACCAATCTTCGTTCCTGGTTGAACAATTTTAGTGAATATATTTTTTGGTAAATCCAAATTTTCAATAATTTCTGAAGACCACTTTTTATTTTTTGCATCTAATAACTGAGTTGTAGAAGCTATTGTATATTCTGTACATTTCTCATTAGATAAGAAATAATTTAATAAATCCGGCATCAGTAATAAAGTATCAGCTTTTTCTAATAATTCTGGTTGATTTTCTTTTATAGCCATCAATTGAAAAAGAGTATTTAATTCCATGAACTGATTACCAGTAATGCTATAAATAGTATCTTTATCCAATTTAGCAAAAACTTTATCCATCATACCTTTTGTTCTAGCATCTCTATAATGAACAGGATTTTCTAAAAGTTTGCCATCTTTATTTAAAAGACCAAAATCAACGCCCCATGTATCTATACCTAGACTTTTTATTTCACCCTCTTGTTTTGCTTTTATTAAACCAGTTTTTATATCATGAAATAATCTTAATACGTCCCAATACATAGTATCTAATAATATTACAGGATCATTTGTAAAGCGATGTATCTCTTTTAATGAAATTTTTTTGCCATCAAAAGTTCCTATAATAGCTCTACCACTAGATGCACCAAAGTCTAAAGCTAATACCTTAACGTCCTTTCCCATATTCTCACTCCTCATTGTTAACTTTTAACCTTATTATATCAACACATAATTATTAAATCTTGTTATATTATCACTAAAAATAGAACTATATTCACATTTAATAAATAATTTGAAAATTTTATATAAAATCATAAAACAAAATAAACTGACAACAAAAATAAATTTAAAAATTTACTACCTATATCTTTAATTTTATTTTTCATAAAAAAATAGCCCAATAGTATATATTGGGCTATTCTATAAAAATTAGTCTTCTTTATAATGTTTATAACCTGGGTGTCTGCCTTTTACGCCATAGTAGCTGCGTAAGTTGATGAGTTTATCAATATTTTCACGAGAAATTTCTTTTGGTCCACCTAAAAGATAAGCATTTAAGTTGATTTTAGCAAACAATTCTAATGTTTCCATTTTATAATAAGCTTCCACCAAATTAGAACCAACAGTCAATGCACCGTGATTTTCTAATAATACAGCATCATGTTCTTGAATGTAAGGTGCAATAGCTTCAGGTACCTCGTAAGTAGAAGGTGTTCCATAAGGGGTGATAGGAATAGAACCTAATGCTACTACTGTTTCAATCATATCATATCTATCTAAAGGTACATGAGCTACAGCAAAACCAGTAGCTGTTGGGGGATGTGCATGAAGCACTGCACCTACATCTTCACGATCAGCATAGCAACGCAAATGCATTTTGATTTCAGAAGATGGTCTATAACCTTCATTTGCTTCTAAAATTTCACCTTGAACATTGATACGTACTAATTTTTCAGGAGTGATGAAACTTTTACTAATTCCTGTTGGTGTAGCAAGGAATGTGCCATCATCTAATTTTACAGTTATATTACCATCATTAGCAGCAACCCAACCTAATTGCCACATTTTATGACAAATATCGCATATTTGATCTTTTATTTCTTCATAAGCCATAAACAAGCTCCTCCAATTAATCTATATTATATTCTAATTATTTATATAAAGGACCATAGTTTTTGCAAGCTCTATAGTCTTGACCTTCTTTATCCATACCGAAAGCATTCCAAGCAGCAGGACGGAAGATTTTATCTTCAGGAACGTTATGCATGCATACAGGAATTCTGAGCATAGAGCATAATGTAATGAGGTCTGCACCGATATGACCATAGCTGATAGCACCGTGATTTGCACCCCAGTTATTCATTACATCATAAGCAGATTTGAATGCACCTTCACCAGTTAAACGTGGAGCGAACCAAGTGCAAGGCCAAGTGTAGTCAGTACGTTTCCAGAGTTTATCAGATACTTCATCTGGTAATTTTACAGTCCAACCTTCTGCAATCTGTAATACAGGACCTAAGCCTTTTACAAGATTTAAACGAACCATAGTTACAGGCATTTCACTATTTGTTAAGAAACGAGAGCTAAATCCGCCACCTCTAAAGTAACCATTATCAGCAGGGCACCATTCAGTTGCATCAAGGCAAGCTTTTTGGTCTTTTTCAGTCATTTCCCAGAATGGTTTAATTACGCCATTACCATTTTCATCTTTTGCTTCACCACAAGCATCGATACAAGCAGCACCGGAGTTGATTAAGTGAATAAATCCTTTGGATTCTTTAGCAACGCCTTCTAATTCATAACCAGTAGCCTGTTTAACTGCTTCAGGGCTCCAGTATGTTCTAACATCAGCGAAGATCTGTGCAGTATTTGTTAATAATTTACCAAAGAGCATACCAACACCGTTTAATGTATCATTTTCTGTAGCAAGTACATATGGTTCTCTTGCACCATTCCAGTCAAAAGAAGAGTTCATCATTGCTTCTGGGAAGTCGCAGTTTGGATAGAAATCTGTCCACTGTCTTTGACCTTGGAAACCACCAGCAATTGCATTGTGACCTAATTGTTCTTCTTCGCAACCTTCTGGTAAGTTTTTATTACCATTATAGAGGTCTTTAATGATACACATCATTTTTACAACAAATTCCCAAGCTTCTTCTTTTTCAGCGTCAGTTTTACGGCAGAAATCTGGGTTTTTGTCAAAGCCTTGTTTGCAGTTTTCTTTAGTCCATTTTAAAGCTTTTTCAAATTCTGCATGGTCATAAATACCTTCTGTCATACGACGGATAATTTCAACTTCATCTACGGATTCAACTCTCATGCCAAGATATTCTTCAAAAAATTCTGGACTAATGATAGAACCTGCGATACCCATACAAATAGAACCAATCTGTAAGTAAGATTTACCTCTCATTGTAGCAACAGCTACAGCTGCACGACCAAATCTTAAAAGTTTTTCTTGAACATCTTCTGGAATTTCTGTAGCATCTGCATTTTGAACATCATGTCCATAGATACCAAAAGCTGGAAGACCTTTTTGTGCATGGCTTGCAAGTACAGAAGCAAGATATACAGCACCAGGACGTTCAGTACCATTGAAGCCCCAAACACCTTTGATTGTTTTTGGATCCATATCCATTGTTTCAGAACCATAACACCAACAAGGAGTTACTGTTAAAGTAATATCTACGCCTTCTTTTTTAAATTTTTCTGCACAAGCAGCACTTTCAGGTGCACGACCGATTGTTGTATCAGCAATAACTACTTTTACAGGTTCACCGTTAGAATATTTGAGGTTTTCTGTAAATAATTTAGCAGCAGCTTTTGCCATGCCCATAGTTTGTTCTTCTAAAGATTCTCTAACTTTTAAAACGCCTCTACGTCCATCAATTGTAGGGCGGATACCAATTACAGGATAATCTCCAATTAATCTATTTGTTGCCATTATAAAATTCCTCCTAAGAAATCTTTTTGTATATATCTTTTTGTTTGTTGTTCACTTGATGATTAAATTATAGCAATTAAATATTAATAATACTTGTTATATTATCACTAAAAATATAACAATATTCACTTTTTAAAAATTGTATGAAACTTTACATTTTTAGAAATATAAGTATAATAATAATATAAAATTTTATTTATTAGGAGAACAATTATGAAACGCGATAGTTATAATGAACAAAGAGAACGCGGTAATTTTTCATTTCCTGTAGAATATCACTATGTAACTAATCATCATCCACGCTACAATATGCCATATCATTGGCATATTCAATATGAAATAATTCGCGTATTAGAAGGTAAAATTGTAATTTCTATAGACGAAAATGAATATACGGCTAGTGCAGGAGATATAATTTTCATCACAGATGGTTGCGTTCATGGTGGAAAAGCTTTTTTAGAAAATACTATATATGAATGTATGGTTTTTGATAAAAAATTATTTGAAACGAATATAGGTGATCAAAATATTCTTCAAAACTTCTTTGATCATCATCTTATTGTAAATAATTATTTTGATAATAAATATCCTGATATACATCAAGCTATATGGACTATATTTGATGCTTTAAAAAACAAGCTATTTGGTTATGAATACATTGTATTAGGTGGTTTATTTAATTTTTTAGGATTAATTTTAAAATACAAATTATATACTAAATCCTTTACAAATTTTATAAGTAGTAACCAAAAAAATATTCATAAATTAAAAAAAGCATTTCATTTAATTGCAACCTCTTATAATCAACCGCTTACTTTGGAAGATTTAGCCAATACTTCTGGTTTATCACCAAAATATTTCTGTCGATTTTTTCAAAGTATGACGAACAAAACACCTATAGCTTACTTAAATTATTATCGAATTGAATGTGCTTGCACTAAATTAGTTAATGAAAGGGATTTATCAATCACAGATATAGCATATAGCTGTGGTTTTAATGATTTATCTTACTTTATAAAAACATTTCGTAAATATAAAAATACTACTCCCAATAAATATATGAAATCTTATTTTGAAATGACAAAAAAATAACAAAAAGGCTCTTATTAACCTTATATTTAAAAGTTAATAAGAGCCTTTTTAATCAATAAAATTATTATTGTTGTTCACTAGGAGTTTCTGTTTTTTTATTATCTTGAAAAGAATTTTTCAATGGTTGTAAAGGGCTAATAGTAGAAATAGCATGTTTATATACCATCATCTGTTTTCCAGCAGAATCTAAGATAACTGTAAAATTATCAAAACCTTTTACATTTCCACGTAATTGGAAGCCATTTGTTAAATGGATAATAACTCCTACATTTTCTTTTCTCACTTGATTTAAAAATACATCTTGTAAATTTATTGTTTTATTTGGCATCTTAAGAGTCCTCCAATTAAAATATACTTCGTTTACTCAACTAAATTAGTTATTTATAATAATTTTATTATCATAAAAACAAAATTATATGTCAATTCATACAGTCTCCATATTAAAATGTATTAAACAATCTTTTAATACTTTAGACAATAAATCATCTTCATCTAATTGTTCAACATCATACCAAGAAATATATGGCATTTTCTTATACCATGTAAATTGACGCTTTGCAAAATGACGAGTAGCTTTCTTCATTTCATAAACAGCAGTATTTAGATCGATATTGCCATTTAAATAATTAGCTATTTCTCGATAACCAATACCTTTCATTGATTGCCAGTCTATCTCAGCTCCATTTTGCAACAATGATTTTACTTCATCTATAAAGCCATTATCCATCATAATATCTACACGTTGATTAATTCTATCATATAAATTTTGACGACTGCGTTTTAAGCCTACAATATACGCATCATAAACCAATTTCCCTGTTAATTCATAGTGATTTTTTTGCGATATTTGTTCTTTACCTAAATGATAGACTTCTAAAGCACGAATAATACGATTAAAATTATTGATATGCAATCTTTGAGCTGTTTGAGGATCTACCTCTTGCAACATTTTATAAACATATTCTCTTCCATGCTCATCTGCCAATTGCTCTAAATGATGTCTATATTCAACGTCACCAGAAGTTTCATTAAAAATATAACCTTCAAGTAAAGACTTTACATATAATCCTGTACCGCCAGCTAAAATAGGAATGTTCCCTTCATCATTTATCTGTTTGATCAAAGGTTTTACTTTATCATGAAAATCACTTACATTGAAATTTTCCCATGGTTCTAAAATGTCAATAATATGATGTTTTACACCATTCATTTCCTCAATTGTCGGCTTTGCAGTACCTATATCAAAACCCTTATATACTAGCATACTATCGCCAGAGATTATTTCTGTGGATAACTTTTGAGCTAAATCTATGCTAAGCTTTGTTTTTCCTACAGCAGTTGGCCCTAGAATAACGATTAATTTTGATTTCTCCATCTTATTTTACTAAATCCAAAGATGAGCCAACTGGTACTATATCTACAGTACAATGTGAAATACTTTCTGTATAAGATTTAAATGCTTCAGGATTTTCAGCAATAACAGGCCAAGTATTATAGTGAACAGGAATTGCATGTTTTGCTTTTAATAATTGAGCTGCTTTTGCTGCGTCTTGAGCATCCATTGTATAATTACTGCCAATTGGTAAAATAGCATAATCAATCTGTTGTTTTTCACCAATAAGAGCCATATCACTGAATAAAGCAGTATCTCCAGCAAAATATACTACAGTATTATCATTAAATTTAATTACAAAACCACAAGGTGTTCCCCCAGCAACACCTGCACTATGCAAAGCTAATACTGCTGTTACTACACCAAATGGGAATTTAAATGAACCACCTAAATTCATACCATGAACATTAGTATAGTCTTCTGGCAATTTAGTCAAAACTTCCGGTGTAGAGATAACTTTAGCTCCAGTTCTTTGAGCAATCTGTGTAGCATCACCATAATGGTCGCCATGAGCATGAGTCAACAAAATATAATCACATTCTACTTCATCAGCAGAAATACTTGCTAATGGATTTCCTGTTAAAAATGGATCGAATAATAATTTTTCATTTTCTGTTTCTAATAAAAAACAAGCATGTCCATAATATTTAAATTTAATCATTTAAATCACCTTCTATAATTTATTTTAAAAGAAAATTAATGCTTCTTTTCTTTTTTTAGCATTAGCCAACATTTCTTGAGCATTATCAAGAGAAGCTTGTGTAAAGTTTATACCAGATGACATTCTTGCAATTTCAGCTATTTTAGCATCATAGTCAAGTTCATCAATAATAGTAAAAGTTTTATTATCTTTTGTTTCTTTTTTTATATAAAAATGAGCATCTGCCATAGCTGCAATCTGCGGTAAATGAGTTATACAAATTACTTGTCTATATAATGATATGCGAGCTATTTTTTCAGCCATCATTTGAGCGGTTTTACCGCCAACACCTGTATCCACTTCATCAAATACCATTAAATCAATATCGTCTTTTTGAGCTGTAATTGTCTTCAATGCTAAAGCAATACGTGATAATTCACCGCCAGAAACTATTTTCTGCAATGACTTTAAGTCTTCACCCAAATTAGCTGAAAATAATATTTCTACTTCATCGGCACCATTTTCAGTAAAATTATCATTCATATTTAAATTTATTACTAATTTAGCATCAGCCATAGATAACGATGTCAATTCATTCATAATAGCACACTCTAATGCTTTTGCACTTTCATAACGTATTTCATGCAGAGCTACAGCCTCTTGATGTACTTTTTCGCTTAATAAAGATAATTCTTGTTCCAATTTTGCGATATTATCGTCATAATTTTCGATATAAGTTAATTCATCCTTAGCTTTAGCCAGATAATTTAATATATCTTCAATAGTATCGCCATATTTTTTTCGCAATTTATCAATATCATTCATACGAGATTGCATCATATCTAATTTTTGAGGACTGTAATCTATACTTTCACCATAATTACGAATTTCATCAGCACTATCTTGTATTTGGAAATAAGCTTCATCCAATATTTGATGAACTTTAGCCATATTTTCATCATATTGAGATAGATTTTCTAAATCTTTACGAACTTGACTCAATGAACTCAATACGGAAAATTTACCATTTTCACCTTCATAAAGTAAATTATACGCATCTTGCGTTAATAATGATATCTTTTCTGCATTAGCTAAGATTTTTATTTCAGACTCTAATTTTTCATCTTCACCTAAAGTCAATTTAGCATTTTCAATTTCATTGATTTGCCATTTTAACATATCTAATCGTTGAGCCATCTCTTGTGTATTTATTTTATTATCAGCTAATTTTTGTTTTAATTGTAACCATTGATAATATTCTTTTAAATACTTTTGCTTTTGTTCTAAAATTTTATTATCGCCATAAGTATCAATAAGCGATAACTGTTTTAAAGGCTTTAATAATGCTTGATTAGCATGTTGACCATGTATATCTACAAGCAATTCGCCTAACTGACGTAATATAGCCATTGTCGTATGACAATTATTGATTTGTACACTATTTTTACCGTTTGTATTTATCTGTCTTGTTATAATTAAAATATCATCTTCAACTAAAATATTATATTCTGTCAAAAAATTTTTAACTACATCATTATCTAAAGTAAAAACAGCTTCTACTCGCATGTATTCACAATTACTGCGAATAACATCAATATTTGTACGTCGTCCAATGACCATACCTAAAGCACCTAGTAAAATAGATTTACCAGCACCTGTTTCACCAGTAAGAATATTAAGACCTTTATTAAAATCTATTTGTACATGCTCAATTAGGGCAAAATTCCAAATTGATAGTGTCTTTAACATGAATATCCTCCAAATTAATTAAGCATATCCTGTAATCTTTTCATTATATCTTCCACAGCAGATATAGGTTTTACTACTATAAAAATATTATCATCACCAGCTACTGTACCTATAATTTCAGGCCATTTAGCATAATCTAAAGTAGAAGCCACTGCATTAGCTGCACCTGGAAGTGTTTTTACCACAATGATATTTTCACTGAAGTTTAAACCAACTACAGAATCTCTAAATAAATTTAATAAACGATTTTTGGAATACATCAATTCCTTATCTGTTGGATAAGCATATCGATATCTTCCATCACCTGTTGGAACTTTTATTAGCATTAATTCTTTGATATCACGAGAAACAGTAGCCTGTGTTACTACTATATGCTGTTCTCGCAAAGCATTAGCTAACTCTTCTTGTGTTTCAATAACAGAATGTTCAATAATCTCCTTAATTCTTGCATGTCGTGTAGCTTTCATGCATATTCACCAACTTTCTCAATCCAACATAATGCTGGAGCATTTAAATTATGATTTATCATTTTATACCAACCTACTGTAAAAGCTTTTTTAGGCAAGTCTTTTACAAATAGTTTTATAGCCTGATATTCCTTTAAACCTTCTTCATGACCTGGATACATAACAATTGCAATATAGCCATTTATATTTAAAACATTTAATATTTTATCTATGGTCTTTAATGTTGTATCATTTTTAGTCGTAAATTCGTGATCTCCACCTGGTAAATATCCCAGATTGAAAATAGCTACATCTATTTTTGCCTGTATATAATTATTAATATTTTCATGAGAATCATGTATGAATTTTATATTTTCTAAAGGTAAATTTATATTATTTTTATTTTCAATTAATAATTTTTTAGTATTCAATATTGCTTGTTCTTGTATATCAAAAGCATATAATTTAGCTTTTGATTTTGCATTTTGAGCTAAGAATAATGTATCATTGCCATTGCCAGCTGTAGCATCAACTATTATATTAGCTTCAACTAATCTATCTTTTAATAGGCAATGTGCTAATTGTATCGAATTACTAAGCTTTTGCATCGAAAATTCCTCTTTTATATTATTTTAAAATAAAAATTTAAATTTATAGACATAATTTATTCATAAATGTCTGATAAAAATTTTTATCTTCAAATCTAACTATTTGTGCTGGAAATTTGGCTTTTTCAATGATAATTTCATCATCAGGCTCAATATCGACACTTTCTTGACCATCCAATGTCAGATTTACACTTCTCTTTGTCATACTGATAATATTAATAATATTCAATGTTACTTTTTCACTTTCATCGATTACCATAGGACGAATAAAACAAGAATGAGGACATATTGGCGTTAAAATTATACCTTTTACTTTTGGATTTACAATTGGGCCACCTGCTGATAAAGAATATGCAGTAGAACCAGTAGGTGTAGATATTATCAATCCATCAGCTTTATAATTCGTCACCATATAATCATTGATGGCCACACCAAAATGTAACATACGGGATACGCCACATTTACTCACAACGACATCATTTACTGCACTGCCTATATAATTTAACTTATCTTGTCGTTTTATATAAGCAGATAACATTAATCGTTCTTCTATTTTGTATTGTCTATTGATTATTTTTGTTAATTTAGCTTCAATTTCGCCTGGTTCAATATCTGCTAAAAATCCTAAATGACCAATATTTATACCACAAACGGGTGTACCATTTTTAGCTAAAGTTCTACAAAGACCTAATAATGTACCATCTCCGCCAATACTGATAGCCATATCAATGTATTCGTTTTCCAAGTTTTGACTAATCAATTCTTCATGATAGAAAAATTTACCTTCTTTTGGTGGTAATAATAGTTCAATATTATACTGATTAGCAAATTTTATTATTCTCTCTAAAATTTCGCCAGCTCCAGATTTAGTTACATTAGGATAAATAGCTATTTTCATGAAATATTATCCTCCTATTTATCTAATTGTGCATGGGCCTTTTGTACAACATTTTTTATTAAATTATCATCAATATTACTTTGATGCTGTTTATCCAAATCTAATAAAATAAGATATTCAATATTTCCTTCTGGCCCTTTTACTGGAGAATATGTCAATTCTCTAGGTACAAAACCTAATTGTGTACTTAAATCTACGATTTTTTTGATTACTTCTTCATGCACACTTGGTTCGCGAACGACTCCTTTTTTACCAACTTTTTCTTTTCCAGCTTCAAATTGCGGTTTAATCAATGCTACAATTTTTCCATCATCGCTAAGTAATGTTTTAGCTACAGGTAAAACTTTGTCCAATGAAATAAATGCTACATCAATTGAGGCAAAATTTATAGGTTCGCCTATATCTTCTGGAGTAACATAGCGAATATTTGTTCTTTCCATATTTACTACGCGTTCATCTGTACGCAAGGACCATGCTAATTGACCATATCCTACATCTATAGCAAAAACTTTTTTCGCCCCATTTTGCAAAGAACAATCTGTAAATCCGCCAGTAGATGCACCGATATCAGCTACAACTAAATCTGTTAAATCCAAATTAAATTCTTTAATTGCTTTGGCTAATTTTAATCCACCGCGACTTACATAACCTATACTATCTCCTAAAACACGAAGTACAGCATCTTCTTTTACCATGGTACCTGGTTTATCTATTTTTTGGCCATTAACCAATACCAATCCAGCCATTATAGTTGTTTTAGCACGTTCTCGACTAGATACTAAATTTTGTTCTGTCAACATCACATCTAAACGTTTTTTTGCCATTGAATTCACACCTATTTCTATTCTTTAAAATCTTTTATTACTTGTACTATATCTTCACTTGTTAACTTACATTCAGATAATAATTCACTGCGTGTACCTTGTTCTATAAATTCGTCTTGTATACCCATACGAATTACTGGTTTATAAATTTTATGTGCATTTAATAATTCTAAAATTGCACTGCCAAAACCGCCAGCTAAAATACCTTCTTCAATAGTTACGATATAATTTACTTTTTCAGCCATGGATAAAATCAAATCTTCATCAAGTGGTTTTATAAAGCGAGCATTAATAACATTGCAATTTATGTTTTCTAATGATAATTTTTCACTAGCGATCATGGCTTCTTTTACCATTGAACCAACAGCTATTATTGCTACGGTAGCATTTTCATTATCTTGTAAAATTTCACCTTTGCCTAAAGGTAAAATCTCTGTTTCTTCTTTAACTGGAACACCGCAGGCATTGCCTCGTGGGTAACGTATGCTACAAGGACAATTATAATTTACACTACTAAATACCATTTGACGAAGTTCGTTTTCATCTTTTGGTGCCATGACTATCATATTAGGCATTTGTCTCATATAAGCTATATCAAATACACCATGATGTGTTGGCCCATCTTCACCAACAAGTCCTGCTCTATCTAAACAAAATACTACTGGTAATTTTTGCAAACATATATCATGAATCATTTGATCATAAGCACGTTGTGCAAATGTTGAATACAATGCTACAAATGGTCGTTTACCGATGCAAGCTTGACCGCCAGCAAAAGTTACAGCATGTTCTTCTGCTATACCTACATCAAAAAATCTATTAGGATATATATTAGCAAATTTTTGTAGCCCTGTACCTGACGGCATAGCTGCTGTTATAGCGGTTATTTCTTTATTTTTGGCGGCTAAATCCACTAAAGCTTGACTAAAAACTGCTGTATACGTAGGCACAATACTATTTGAAGCAATCACTTCTCCTGTCAATACATCAAATTTACCAATACCATGGAATTTGGCTGGATTATTTTCTGCTGGCAAATAACCATGCCCCTTTTTTGTTTGTATATGAATAAGTACAGGCCCATCAATATTTGATTTCACTTTTTCAAATACATTGATTAAATCTGTTAAATTATGTCCATTAAGTGGACCGATATAGTTAAAACCTAAAGCTTCAAAAATACCACCAGGAACAATGGCATTTTTTACACCATCTTTTACATAATTAGCTGTTTTTAATACAGATTCACCTATTTTAGGTATATTGCCTAAAAATCGTTGAATATCCTTTTTAGCACGTTTATATTTCCCATCAATGCGAATAAGTGATAAATATTCAGACAATGCACCTACATTTTGTGAAATAGACATTTCATTATCATTTAAAATTACAATCAATTTACGCTTCGAAATGCCTGCATTATTCAATCCTTCAAAAGCTTCTCCACCAGTTAAAGCACCATCACCAATGATGGCAATTACATTATAATCTTCACCATTTAAATCACGTGCAACCGCCATTCCCAAAGCTGCTGAAATTGATGTACTAGCATGACCTACACCAAAAGCATCATATTCACTTTCAAAACGATTTGGAAAACCTGTTATTCCATTTTTTTTACGCAATGTAGAAAACTTTTCTAATCTACCTGTTAATATTTTATGTGCATAAGCTTGATGACCAACATCCCAAACAAATTTATCTCTAGGACAAGAAAATACTTTATGTAAGGCTAAAGTAAGTTCTACCGTTCCAAGACATGGAGCTAAATGTCCACCATTTTTAGCTACAGTTTTTATTATCACGTCTCTAATCTGTGTAGCTACAATTTCTAATTGAGTCTCGGTCAAATATTTTAGCTCTGCTGGAGAATGTATCTGCTCTAAAATATTCATATATAACACACTTTCTTTAGTTTATTTGTTTCTAGTAATCAAATAATCTACTAAAGCTCTTAAAAATTCTGCATTTTCACCAAAGCCTTCTAAAGCAACTTTTGCTTTATTTACAGCTTCTTGTGCCAAAGCTTTTGCACTTTCTAATGAACCTAAAGTTACATACGTAGATTTATGATTTTTTTCATCACTGCCTACAGGTTTACCTATAGTTTTTTCATCGCCAACGACATCTAACATATCATCAGTAATTTGGAAAGCCAATCCAAATTGACGGGCATACTCTGTCAAATTAGCTAATTGTACATCATTAGCACCAGCTAAAATAGCTCCAGAACGAATAGCAGCACAAAATAATGCACCTGTTTTAGCTGCATGCATTTGTTTTAAAGTCTGCATATCAATTTGTTTATTTTCTGATTGCATATCTATGACTTGTCCACCAACCATACCTTCAGCACCAGCAGCCTTACTCATTTCTGCGATAATTTTAACTTTTGTATCTGCATCTACATTTTTATCTGTAGCAATTATTTCAAAAGCCATAGTGAGAAGTGCATCACCAGCTAAAATAGCTAAAGCTTCACCGAAAACTTTATGATTAGTAAGCTTTCCTCGACGATAATCATCATTATCCATAGCAGGCAAATCATCATGTATCAATGAATACGTATGAATAAATTCTATTGAAGTAGCTAATCTTAAAAATTTTTCTCCATCAACACCTAAAGCATCAGCTGCCGCCATTATTAAAATAGGACGAAGTCTCTTTCCGCCAGCCATTAAACTATAATTCATAGCTTTAGCTAAATCCTTATTAAGTGCCATATTTTCTGTGTAAATTTCTGTTAATTGTTGATTTATCAAATCTATCTTTCTTTGCATATAAGCTTTCATCATTTAATAATCACCTTCTACATTCAGCTTTTTTTCAGTTATTTTATTATCTTTTATATCAACTTCTGTATATATAGCATCTTTTGCTTTATTTAGTTCATCTAAACAAAAATTCGATAATTTCATACCTTCATTATATTTATCTATTAATTCATTTAACGGAATATCTCCTGCTTCCAATTGATTAACAATTTCTTCAAGAGTTTCCATAGCATTTTCAAATGTTATTTTTTTTCTAGCCATGAGAAAACCTCATTTTTCCTGTATTTCTATAATTTTAGCTTGAATTTTACCATCATTAATCTCTATATTTAATGGCTTATTAATATCTATATCATGTATACTTTTTACATATTTATCTTCTTGTTTTGTAATACTAAAACCTCTTTGTAACACGTTTAAAGGATTTAATACTTTCATTTTTTCTATAAGAAGTTCTATCTGATGTTCTTTATCTATATATTTATCTTTTACAATTTTATTTAATCGTTCAATCAATAAATCTAATTCTTGTTGTCTATTTTGTAACAATCGTTCTTTATCACTAAAAATACTATGCTTTAATAATAATTTAAATTTATTTTGTTTAATCAAAAAAAGATTATACGCTTTATTTCTACAATCTCTCTTTAGACTTTCAATATAGTTCACTAATGCATCTTTTTCTACTACAGCCAATTCTGCAGCTTGAGAAGGTGTTGCCGCTCTTACATCGCTTACAAAATCTGACAATGTATAATCCGTCTCATGCCCTACTGCTGAAATAATTGGTATTTTCGATGCAAAAATTTCTCTTACTACAATTTCTTCATTAAATGCCCATAAATCTTCAAGTGAACCACCACCACGCCCGATGATGATAACATCTACAGGACATTTTTCATTAAAAAACTTAATGCCTTGTACAATTTCTTTACTAGCATTTTCACCTTGTACTAATACTGAATACAATAAAATTTTTACTAATGGATTTCTTCTTCTAGCTACATGGCAAATATCTTTAATAACTGCCCCTGTTCTTGACGTTACAACACCTATTCTTTTTGGATAAAAAGGCAATTCTTTTTTATGATTTTTATCGAATAAACCTTCACCATTTAATTTATTCTTTAGTTGTTCAAACGCTAGTGCAAGCTCACCGATACCTTCTGGAGATAATTTTTGCACATATAATTGATATAATCCATCTTTTTCATAAATCGATATATATCCATTTGCTATGACTTTCATTCCATTTTGAGGAGCAAAACGAAATTTCATAGCATTAAAACGAAATGCCACACATTTTATACTAGCTGAATTATCTTTTAAAGTGAAATAACAATGTCCCGAAGAATGTACCTTAAAGTTAGATATTTCTCCTTTTAACATAATGTTTTGTAAAATAACATCATCTTCAAATTGTTGCTTTAAATATTTATTTAATTGACTTACTGTATAAATTTTTTCTGCCATTATATCCTCATATAAATAAAAATGCCAGGCTGTAACTAGCCTGGCAAATAAACATTGTTATTTAATCATTGAGCCCAAAATACCATTAACAAAACGGGCAGAATCATCTGTACCGAATTTTTTGGCTAATTCGACAGCTTCATTGATTGCTATATTAGGCACCAGTTTATCTGAACTGAATTTCATTTCAAATATAGCTAGACGAACGATATTTCTATCAATACCTGACATACGCTCGATTTTCCAGTCTTTAGACTTTTCCGCTATCATTTTATCAATAGACTCTAAATTTTCTCTAGTACCATTAACTAATATTCTTACAAAATCACAATCAGCTCCATGAAGTTTTTTATGTGATAATGCATTTTCAATAGCACTATCTACTTCACATTCATTAAAATCTAATTGAAATAATGACTGTAATGCGATTTCTCTCGCTTGTCTGCGACTCATATAAAAAACTAGCTCCTTTTACCAACGACGTGAATAGGGTGGTAAGATTTTTTGAATTTTATATAAGATATTATCAGAAAAATCATCATCTTTATCTATTAAATTACCCACATAAAAGCCTATTCCCATACAAATTATTACAAACAATGTAGTAAATAAACCAAATATAAGTATAGATAATGAAATTACAAATCCTAAGATAATACCAATAGTCCTACCACAATGCTCATGTAATTGATATTTGATAAAATTTAAAATATCTTCTTTCATTGTGCACCTCAGCTAAAACCTCATACAACACGCTTTTTATTGTTAGTAGAATTATTTGATATACTTTCTACATTAATATCAATTTTAGCTTCTTCAATACCTATATATTCTTTTAAATATATATCAAGTTGTTTTTTTATTTCATCACTAATTGATACAATGTTATTTTCTTCGCCAACAATTAATTTTAGCTTAAAGTTTGGTATTAAAGTTTTATCTTTGGTTGGTGCCTTAGTCATTTTTAATCTTACTTTAACATCACGGACTCCTGTAATAGAACGGGCAATCTTATCAGCCATATCTTTTAGTGCCATTAAGGAAATATGAACTTCTCCCATTTTTCCTTGCACAATTACAGCCTCATTTGTTGATACATCATTACTATGTGTAGATAAACTCTGTATTAATAAATATAGACTACAAATAAAAATGACTATTGCAACCACCACAGTTTCCATACGGCTACACAAATACAAAAACTCATTCCAAATCTGAGCATCTGGAATAAATCTAGCAAATAAAACTATAGTCAATATAGAAACTGCACCAAATGCCAAAGCGTAAAAGAACAGGATGATACGATTTATAACGCTCATACTACTCCTCTTTCTTATACTTAGCGAACGCGTGCTTCTTCTGTTTTTGCATCTTCAGGAAAACCTACACCCTGAACATGAACATTAACTTCTACAGTATTAAGACCTGTCATATTTTCAATAGCAGATTTTACTGTTTCTTGTACATTTAAAGCTATATCTGGAATACGCACACCATATTTAACAATGATATAAAGATCAATAGCTGCTTCTTTTTCGCCAACCTCAACTTTTACACCTTTAGAAAAGTTTTTGCGGCCTAAAATTTCAGCAATACCACCAGCGATACCACCGCTCATTCCTGCTACACCATCAACTTCAGTAGCAGCAAGACCTGCAATAATACTTACTACTTCATCCGCAATGCGAATAGTACCTAATGCATTGTTAATACCTTTTTTTTCGTCCATGTTAAATCCTCCTTTGAAACTAAAGCAGTCTATATTGTTTTAGTTTTTTTATTAAGTTAATTATAACAAAAAATTTATAAATATACAACTAATGGAAATTACTCTCTTTTCATTATAAATCATCTATAAATTTACTATTTATGCTTAATTTTCATGAAGAATTACCTTAATTTAATTTTTAATTTTTCTTTATTATTCTTAGAAAAATTATTACAAAAAGCCTTAGAGAAAAATCTCTAAGGCTTTTCTATTAATTATTTAATTTTAATCTAAAAATTAAATTGTATGAACACGGATTGTGCTTGTATTACCTTCACCGAATTTCATACCAGAAGTGATGATTGTTTTGTCACCCTGTTTTACGATACCCTGACGAACTGCTGCAGCTGTTGCTGTTGCGATCATTTCATCAACATCATCCCAAGCTTTACCTTCAACAGGAACAACGCCCCAACGAAGATTTAAGTGACGAGCTACACGATCATTTGGAGTATATGCAATGATTGTAGCCTGTGGACGATATTTAGATACAACTTTAGAAGTGTAACCGCTTTCAGTTGGAGTAATAATAGCTTCTGCACTAAGTTCATAAGCCATTTGTACTGTAGCATGAGCAATAACATCAGTTGTAGAAACATTGTGATGAGTGAAACCTTTGGATACGAAGATTTCTTTGTATTCAAGAGCTTGTTCTACACGTTTAGCGATAACGTTCATTGTAGAAACAGCTTCTAATGGATAATCACCATTAGCGGATTCACCAGAAAGCATGATTGCATCTGCACCATCAAAGATAGCGTTAGCAACGTCAGAAGCTTCTGCACGAGTTGGACGTGGGTTAGAAGTCATAGTTTCAAGCATCTGAGTAGCTACGATAACTGGTTTACCAAGTTTGTTACATTTTCTGATGATATCTTTCTGAATAAGTGGAACTTCTTCAGCTGGCATTTCAACACCGAGGTCACCACGAGCAACCATGATAGCATCGGAAGCAGCGATGATAGCATCAATATTTTTAACAGCTTCAACACATTCGATTTTAGAAATGATTTCCATGTGTCCACCATGTTCTTTAATAAGAGCACGGATTGCTTCAACGTCTTCAGCACGTTGAATGAAGGAAGCTGCTACGAAATCCATATCATGTTCAATACCGAAAATGATATCGTTTCTATCCTGTTCAGAAATAGCAGGAAGACCGAGGGATACACCAGGAGCTGCAGCACGTTTACGAGTGCTCATAGGACCATCATTTAAAATAGTACAAATGATGTCTTTGCCTACGATTTCATCAACATGAAGACCTACAAGACCATCAGAAAGTAATAAGATATTACCTGGTTTAACTTCTGTGTAAAGTTTTTTATGATTGATGGAAACATGAGTTTCATCACCTGGAATGTCATCATTAGTTAAAGTGAATTTATTACCTTTTTTAAGGTATACTTTACCTTCAGCAAAATCGCCAAGACGCATTTCAGGTCCTTTTGTATCAAGCATTAAAGATACAGTTTTACCAAGTTTTTTAGCAGTTTCTTTTACTTGATTAATGCGAGCTTCATGTTCTGCATAGTCACCATGAGAGAAATTGAAACGAGCAACATTCATACCATTTTCAATAACTTTTTCTAAAAGGCCATCGCCTTTATCATAGTTAGGACCCATTGTGCAAACGATTTTTGTTTTCTTTAACATTTTTAAAATCCCCACCTAAATAATAAAATTTTATTTACTCATTGCTTCTTGAACAGCTACTGCTACGGCTACGCTAGCACCTACCATAGGGTTATTACCCATACCGATAAGTCCCATCATTTCAACGTGAGCAGGAACGGAAGAAGAACCAGCAAACTGAGCATCAGAATGCATACGACCCATAGTATCAGTCATACCATAAGATGCAGGACCTGCTGCCATGTTATCTGGATGAAGTGTTCTACCAGTACCGCCACCAGAAGCAACAGAGAAATATTTTTTACCCTTTTCGATACATTCTTTTTTGTAACAACCAGCTACTGGATGTTGAAAACGGGTAGGATTAGTAGAGTTACCAGTGATAGAGATGTCAACATCTTCTTTATGCATGATAGCAACACCTTCTTGAACGCTATCTGCACCGTAACATTTAATAGCTGCACGTTCACCATTAGAATATGCAGTTTCATTAACTACTTTGATTTCACCAGTTGCATAATCATATTGAGTCTGAACATATGTGAAACCATTGATACGGGAAATAATTTGAGCTGCATCTTTACCAAGACCATTTAAAATAACTTTTAAAGGAGTAGTTCTTACTTTATTTGCAGTTCTAGCGATACCAATAGCACCTTCAGCTGCAGCAAAAGATTCATGACCAGCAAGGAAAGCAAAGCATTTTGCATCTTCACTTAAAAGCATAGATGCAAGATTACCATGACCTAAACCAACTTTTCTGTTTTCTGCAACAGAACCAGGAATACAGAAAGATTGTAAACCTTCACCAATAATTTTTGCAGCGTCTACAGCTTTTGTAGCACCTTTTTTAATAGCCATAGCTGCACCTACAGTGTAAGCCCAGCAAGCATTTTCAAAGCAAATTGGCTGAATACCTTTAACGATAGCAGCTACATCTATGCCTTTATCATCACAGATTTTTTTTGCTTCTTCTAAAGAAGAGATGCCATAGCTGTCTAAAGCTTTGTTAATTTTGTCAATACGACGTTCGTAACTTTCAAACAATGCCATTTAATTTCATTCCTTCCTATTTTCTGTATTATTCTTTACGAGGATCTACGTATCTTGCAGCTTCAGCAAAACGACCATAAGTACCTTTTGCTTTTTCTAAAGCTTCTTGTGCAGGAATACCTTTTTTAGTAATCATTTCCATCATTTTGCCGAGATGAACGAATTCATAACCAATGATACGGTCTTCTGCATCAAGAGCAATTCTTGTTACATAACCTTCAGCAAGTTCAAGATAACGAGAACCTTTTGCAAGTGTACCATACATAGTACCAACCTGACTTCTTAAACCTTTACCAAGGTCTTCAAGGCCAGCACCGATAGGAAGACCACCTTCGGAGAATGCAGTCTGAGTTCTACCGTATACGATCTGGAGGAATAATTCTCTCATAGCAGTATTAATAGCATCACAAACGAGGTCTGTGTTTAATGCTTCAAGAATAGTTTTACCAGGAAGAATTTCAGAAGCCATAGCTGCGGAATGAGTCATACCGGAGCAACCAATAGTTTCTACTAAAGCTTCTTGGATAACGCCATCTTTAACATTAAGAGTTAATTTACATGCACCTTGTTGAGGAGCACACCAGCCAACACCATGAGTTAAACCGCTGATATCTTTAATTTCTTTAGCCTGTACCCATTTGCCTTCTTCAGGAATTGGAGCTGGGCCATGTTTTTCAATGCCTTTTGCCACACATGTCATATTAGACACTTCTTGTGAATAGATCATCTTTGTTTCCTCTCCTTAATATATACATTTTATACACGATATACATTATATCATTATATTATATCATTATTCAAGTTTATGATATCAAAACTTAAAATAATAATTGCTTTTCTAAAATTAATAATACAATTTTATATTAAAATCGAAATTCATCAATAAAATTAATATTAGTCAATTAAAGCTTTACCAGTCATTTCTGCTGGAATTTCAAGACCTGCTAATTTTAATAAAGTTGGAGCGATATCACATAAAGCACCATCTTTAACTTCTTTAACTTTATCAGAAACTACGATAAATGGTACTGGATTTGTAGTATGAGCTGTAAATGCTTCTTTTGTTTCTTCATCTAACATTTTTTCAGCATTACCATGGTCAGCAGTGATACATACGCTACCACCAACTTGTTTTATAGCGTCTACAAAACGACCAACACAAGTATCTACAGTTTCAACTGCTTTTACAGCTGCCTCCATAACACCTGTATGACCAACCATATCACCATTAGCATAGTTTAAGATGATAAAATCATATTTTTTAGATAAAATAGCTTCAACTACTTTGTCTGTTACTTCAATAGCACTCATTTCTGGTTGTAAATCATAAGTAGCAACTTTTGGAGAAGGTACTAATATACGATCTTCACCTTCATAAGGCTGTTCAACCCCACCATTAAAGAAGAAAGTTACATGTGCATATTTTTCTGTTTCTGCAATACGAAGTTGAGTATAACCGAGTTTACTTACATATTCACCTAAAGTATTTGTTAAAGATTCAGGTTTATAAGCAATTTCTACGTTCATACCTTTTTCATACTGAGTCATTGTTGCAAATGGAACTTTTAAATCTTCATTGCGAGCAAAACCATCAAAAGTAGTATCTACAAAAGCATGAGTAAGTTCACGTGCTCTATCAGGACGGAAATTGAAGAAAATTGCTCCATCATTACTTGTCATACCAGTATAATTACCGATTACAGCTGGAACAACAAATTCATCTGTAGTATCTTCTTCGTAAGAATTTTTAATTGCAAGTTCGCTAGAAGCTTGTTTTACACCTTCGCCTAAAGCGATAGCATTATAAGCTTTCTGTACACGATCCCAACGTTTATCACGGTCCATAGCATAATAACGACCAGAAATTGTAGCTATTTTACCAACACCAATTTCTTTTAATTTAGCTTCAAGTTCAGCTAAATAATCAGCAGCACTAGATGGTGGTACATCACGTCCATCAAGAAAAGCATGTACGAAAACGTTTTCAACGCCTTCTTGTTTTGCTAACTGTAAAAGTGCATAAAGATGACTGTTATGACTATGAACTCCACCATCGGATAATAATCCCATTAAATGAAGAGCACCATTATTTTTCTTAACAGCATTGATAATATCTAAAAATACAGGATTTTTAAAGAATGCACCTTCACGAATAGCTTTTGTAATACGTGTTAATTCTTGATAAACGATACGACCAGCACCAATATTTGTATGACCAACTTCAGAGTTACCCATTTGTCCATCAGGAAGACCTACAGCTTCACCAGAACAAGCAAGTTGGGCATGTGGATATTTTGCTGTTAATCCATCAATAACAGGTGTTTTACCTACGTTAACAGCATTAGTTGTGCTTTTAGGATCGCCAACTCCCCAACCATCCATAATAATTAAAGCAACAGGAGCGTTAAGTTTTGACATTATTACACTACCTCAATCTATTAATTTTAAAATAGCATAGCACACATCAATCACAATCATTTTATAAATTACTATGATGTGTGCTTCCTGTATTACAGGCAATCCCCATGTGCTACACGGTTTATTGTTTATTAATAATAAAAATTATTTAAAATTAACAATAGCACTGAAATCAGCAGCTTTCAAGGAAGCACCACCAACTAAAGCACCATCAACGTTTGGTTTCTGCATTAAACCATCAATAGTAGCAGGTTTTACGCTTCCGCCGTATTGAATACGTACAGCATCAGCAGTAGCTTCATCAAACATAGCTTTTACAGTCTCACGAATATAAGCACAAACTTCTTCAGCTTGTTCGAATGTAGCAGTTTTACCAGTACCGATAGCCCAGATTGGTTCATAAGCGATTACAAGACCAGCAACTTGCTGAGCAGTTAAACCTTCAAGAGCAGCTTTAATCTGAGCACCAACAAAATCATTAGTTGTGCCAGCTTCACGAGTTTCTAAAGTTTCACCGCAGCAGATAATTGGAATAATACCAGCAGCAAGAGCAGCTTTAGCACGTTTATTTACATATTCATCAGTTTCACCAAACATTTCACGACGTTCGGAATGACCGATTACAACGTATTCAACGCCAAGTTCTGTAAGCATTTCAGCAGAAATTTCACCAGTGAAAGCACCGCTTTTTTCCCAATGAACATTCTGAGCACCAACATGAATATTAGTACCTTTTGCAGCTTCACAAACAGCAGCAAGAGCTGTAAATGTTGGGCATACAACGATATCTACAGTATTGTTATCTTTTACAAGTGGAGCAAGTTCTTTTACAAGAGCAGTGCCTGCAGCCACAGTATTATTCATTTTCCAGTTTCCAGCAATAATAGGTTTACGCATTATTAATCAACCTCTTTATAATTTATTTTTATTATTTGTCAGCAATAGCTGCGATACCTGGCATAGGTTTACCTTCGAGGAATTCTAATGTAGCACCGCCACCAGTGGAAATGTGAGAGATTTTGTCAGAAAGACCAGTTTTCTTGAGAGCTGCGATAGAATCACCGCCACCAACAATACTAGTACCTTCAGATTCAGCAACAGCATGAGCGATTTCTTCTGTTCCTTTTGCAAATGCATCAAATTCAAATACACCCATAGGTCCATTCCATACGATTGTTTTTGCATTTTTAACAGCATCTTCACATTCTTTGCTGAATTTGTTATCAAGAATCATCCAATCAGCTGGAACTTCATCAACGGATACAGTTTTATGATTTGCATCTGCTGCGAATTTATCAGCTACTACAACTTCAGCAGGAAGGAATACTTTTACGCCTTTTTCTTCAGCTTTAGCAAGTAATTCTTTAGCAAGTGGTAATTTTTCTTCTTCGAATAAAGAAGAACCAATGCCTTTACCTTGAGCAGCAAGGAAAGTATTTGCCATACCACCGCCAATTACAACAGCGTCAGCTTTTTCTAATAAGTTAGAGATAACACCGATTTTGTCAGAAACTTTTGCACCACCAATGATAGCAACGAAAGGACGTTCTGGATTGGATAATGCTTTACCAATGAACTGAATTTCTTTTTCAATTAAGAAACCGCCAACAACTTCTACATATTGAGCGATACCAGCGTTAGAAGCATGTGCTCTATGAGATACACCAAATGCATCATCAACAGCGATATCTGCTAAAGAAGCAAGCTGTTTTGCAAATTCAGGATCATTTTTAGTTTCTTCATTGTGATAACGGAGGTTTTCAAGAAGTAATACTTCACCTGGTTTTAAATCAGCAGCAGCTTTACTTGCAGCTTCGCCAACACAATCTTCAGCATATTTAACTTCTTTACCTAAAAGTTCAGAAAGTCTTTTTACAATAGGTTTAACAGACAATTCTGGAACTCTCTGTCCTTTTGGACGACCAACATGGCAAGCAAGAATAATAGCTGCATTATGTTCTAAAAGATAATTTAAAGTAGGTAATGTAGCACGAATACGTTTATCATTTGTGATGTTTTGGTTTTCATCCATTGGTACGTTAAAGTCCACACGAATAAAAACTTTTTTTCCGTTTACATCAATGTCTCTAATAGATTTCTTATTCATTAAAAAAACCCTCCGTAAATTCAAAATAGGACCGGCCTTTTTAAGACCGGTCCATAAAAGGCTGCACAAATCAAATTACTTAAGTTCAGCGAAGTATTTAATTGTACGAACCATCTGGCTAGTGTAGCTGTTTTCGTTATCATACCAAGAAACAACTTGTACTTGAGTATTTCCATCTTCCATAGGAGCAGCCATAGTCTGAGTTGCATCGAAGAGGGAACCGAATCTCATACCAACGATATCGCTGGATACAAGCTGTTCTTCAGTGTAACCGAAAGATTCAGTTGCAGCAGCTTTCATAGCAGCATTGATTTCATCAACAGTTACATGGCCTTTTACAACTGCTACTAAAATAGTAGTAGAACCTGTAGGGGTAGGAACACGCTGTGCAGAACCGATTAATTTACCGTTCAATTCAGGAATAACAAGACCGATTGCTTTTGCAGCACCAGTGGAGTTAGGAACGATATTAACAGCTGCAGCACGGGAACGACGTAAGTCACCTTTACGCTGTGGGCCATCAAGAGTCATCTGGTCACCAGTGTAAGCATGAACTGTAGTCATGATACCGCTCTGGATAGGAGCAAGTTTGTTAAGAGCGTTAGCCATTGGAGCTAAGCAGTTAGTTGTACAAGAAGCAGCGGAAATAACTGTATCGCTAGCTTTTAAAGTTTCATGGTTTACATTGTAAACAATTGTTGGAAGATCGTTACCAGCAGGAGCGGAGATAACAACTTTTTTAGCACCAGCTTTGATATGAGCTTCTGCTTTAGCTTTAGAAGCGAAGAAACCTGTGCATTCTAAAACTACGTCTACATCAAGTTCGCCCCAAGGTAATTCTTCAGGATTTGGTTTAGCATAAATAGTGATTTCTTTACCGTTTACAGTAATAGAGCTTTCACCAGCTACAACGCTATCAGCATATTTATATCTACCCTGAGTAGAATCATATTTAAGAAGGTGAGCAAGCATTTTTGGGCTTGTTAAGTCGTTAATTGCAACAACTTCATAACCTTCTGCATCGAACATTTGTCTGAAAGCGAGACGACCGATACGGCCGAAACCATTAATAGCAACTTTAACTGCCATTTTAAAAATACCCCCTAAAAAGTAAAAAAATTTTTCCAGTTTAAAAGCTGGAATAATATTTAACTAAAATATGTAAATACATACTCTAGCTTATAACAACTTAATAAACTACTAGACGTATAATAATAAATTATCATTCAAATATGTGTCTAAGTTTTTCACTAGGATTATAATACAATAAATTATATCAAATTGTCAATCTAATTCAGCAGTTTTTCCGTTATAAATTTATTATTCTATTAATAAAAATAATTTATATAACAAATTGTTTACAAAAAACCTGCAAAAACAGTTTTTCTTATCGATTTTATTGTAAACAAAAAAGAATTCTTCTATTAGAATATTTGTATATTCTTTATTCTAGAAGAATTCTTTTTTTCTTAATTCTGTATATTAATTACAATTTTACTATATATTTATAAAATAATTATAAACCAAATTTTTCAGCTGTTTTTACTACAATAGCACATTCACAACGTTTTTTCTGTAATTCACAACCAAGTTCATATGGTTCATGAATATTGCCATGGAATAAATCAGCATTAGCATGACAACCGCCACTACAGAAGAACTTCGCCCAACAATCACGGCATTTTTCTTTACTCAATACATGAGTTCTTCTGAATTCTTTTGGAAGTTCTGTATTCTTTACACCTTCAAATACATTGCCAAGCATATAATTTTCTCTACCTGCGAATTGATGACAAGGATACATATTACCATCAGCAGCTACAGCAAAATATTCATGACCAGCACCACAACCGCTTAAACGTTTAGCTACACAAGGGCCATGTTCTAAATCAATATTAAAATGGAAGAAGAAGAACCCTTTTCCCTCTTTTTTACGTTTTAAATAAATTTCTGTCAATTTATCATACTCAGCAAAGATCTGAGGTAAATCTTTCTCTGTAAAACCATATGGAGAATCTTTTAATACAACTGGTTCTACAGATAAAATATCGAATCCTTCATCAGCCATACTAAGTACATCTTTGGAAAAATCCATATTGCGATTAGTAAATGTTCCACGTAAATAGTAATTATTACCATTGCGAGACTCTACTAATTTTTTAAAGTTTTTAACAACTTTATCATATGTGCCATGTCCACCAACATCAGGACGCATATAATCATGCACTTCTTTACGACCATCAAGACTTAATACTAAACTAATATTATTATCATTTAACCATTTAATATTTTCATCATTTAATAAAACGCCATTTGTAGTAAGTGTCAATTTAAATATCTTACCAGTTTCTTTCTCTTTTTGACGTACATATTCTGTTACATATTTTACAACTGGCATATTAACAAGTGGTTCACCACCAAAAAAGTCAAGTTCACAGTGTTTACGTTTACCACTATGTGCAATGATATAATCAACAGCTGCTTTACCAACTTCTTTTGTCATCAAACGACGGTCATGACCCATATCACCCGTACCAGCAAAACAATATTTACAACGTAAATTACAATCTTCTGCCACAAGTAAACACATTGATTTTACCAATCCAGTTTCACCAAAATAAGGAGGCACATCAATATCTGGAGCAAATAATTCTCCACGATTCATGAGTTCATGTAATTCTTCTAAAATTTCACGAAGGTCTTTTTCATCATACGTATCAGCTAGATTTTTAATTACTTCTTCATCATTTGTACCATCAAAATAATCCATTACATCATAAACTGTTTTATCAATTAAATGTACAGTAGAACTATTCACATCCAATAATATGTACATTCCATTTTGATAAAATTTGTGTATTTTATTACTCATAGCCATTATTTAAAATTCACACCTCTAATAATAAATATAATTTATAATTCATCTCAATATATAATTTATATTTGAGTTTATTCATTGTCGCGAAATTACTAAAATCACTAAGAAAGGGACTGTCAATACAGCCCCCTACTTGAGAAATATTAGTGTTTTTCACAAACCTGATTACCAACTGTGCAAGAAGTTTTGCAAGCAGACTGACAAGATGCTTGGCATTCGCCACAACCGCCAGTTTTAATAGTAGCTTGAAGGTAAGGTTTGTTAACAGTTTTAATGTGTTTCATACTTATCTCTCCTTTGCGATTTAATATATAATATTGTATATGTTTTTAATCAAATAAGCAAGTCTAGCAAAATATATAAAAAAACTACCTGAAAATCATCATTTTCAAGTAGTTTTTTATTCTTTATTATTTCTCTGGTATTAAAATAATTTGCACTGGTAAATTTGAAGCTCCTGGTGGTGTATATAAGAAACTTAATTTATCACTATTATTATATGTTCCTAAATAAGCATAATAATTAATATCTTTTTCATGTCCAAAAAACGGCAATTCATCTGGAGTAGAAATCATTTTATATTCACCATTTTCGCCTACTTTTACAGAGATAGCACCAGCATATACACCGCCTAAAGGCTTAAGATAATAACTTGTTTTTCCTTTACCTTCAAGCTTTGGTTCAAAATTATACACTATTCCATAATTACCAAAATTTTGTGTAATAGAATTATCTGTACTATCTTTACCATATTTATAAAGGTCTGTTTTATTATCACCTATATAAAAATACGCTTTTCCCATCTCTTCTGGATTATAAGCTCGTCTATTTGTTATATAACGTTCCTTACCTTCATAAGTTCCTCTTAAGCGATGTTCATCCTTTTTTAATATAGGTGCATAATTTACATATTTTAATAAATTTTTATCTGTAGGAGCAATCATTACACTTACTTTTAATGGTTTTTTTGCATAAAAGTCAAAAATACCATAAACTAAACCACCACTAGGAACAATTCTTTCATTATCTGCTACATTTAAAAAAGTTTTTTCATGCGGTGCAAGTCGTATTTCTCTAGTTTCGTGGTCATTAAAATATCTTTGCATAGTTACTTTTCCTACATAAAGATAATCCTCACTAGGACCAGCCACCGCTTCTTTTTTTACAGTGATAATATTACTTTCATTAGACATATTCTCGATGACTACAGCTATTTTTTTATCTTCTTTCATTCCATTTAAATGATAATATAATAATCTAGCATCACCTTTTACTGTATCTTGATACAAAATACCATCTTGTTCTACAGTTTCTGGAGAATCAGAAAATAATAATGTACTGCTATCGTCTTTTGATTCCATAAATAACAATTTATCAGCTTCATATTTTTCTACATCTTTATTTTTATTATTTAAAACGATTGTATTTTTTAACTCATTATTATTTTCTTGGGCTTGAGCTACTGAAAAATTATATACAACTGCTAATGATAATAAAAATGAAAAAATCTTATTTTTTTTCATAAATAAATAATACCCCTGTTCTATTTTAATGCTGATTAATAACTAATCTAGATAAAATTTTTGTTTTTAAAATACGCCATTTAAAACCAATATAACCAAAACGATAATTTGATACATTCGTTCTTTGTAATAAATACTTATTAGTTTTAAATGTATTAAATCCAGCATCACCAGTTACTGCTGCTAAATAATTATTATCCTTTAAACACTGAATGCTTTCATCTGTATATATTCCATTAGGATAAGAAAAGAAATATATTGTTTTTAATCCATTCCATTCCATCAATAATTTAGATAACTTAATTTCATTATCTAAGTTTTCCACTTCAGTCAAAGGTAAATGATTTGCCGTATGACTGCCAATTTCAATATTGTTATCTTGCATTTCTTTTAATTGTTGCCAATTAACATAATTTTCCTTGCCGATATAATTAGTTGCCATGAACATAGTGGCCTTCATACCCATCTCGTTAACTATCGGCATCATATTGGTATAGTTATCCTCATAACCATCATCAAAAGTTAAAATAATGGGATTTTCTGGCAATTTTTCACCATATTTTTCAGCACGAATAAAATCCATCATTGAAATTGTATGATAATTATTTTCCTTAAAATAATTTAATTGTTCTCTAAACTGTTCTTTTGATAAAGTATAATCATCTGTATCTACAGTATCATCATTTACTCGATGATATTCAAAAATCATCACACCTTGTGGAGGATACATATATACTGAACCAATTACTCCACCCATAAATATAACAAATAAAAGCATTATACTAAATGCTATTTTTTTTAAATTCATTCTTTTATACTATTGTCCTTCCTGATTTGCATTGCTAAAGCATCAATCTTACGCATGCGATGATTAATCGCAGAACGACTACAATTCGATAATTCAGCTAATTCCGTAAGAGACGCTTCTGGATTATTCAAACGCAATGTTGCTGTCTGCTTTAATGCTTTTGGTAACTTATCATATTCATCATATTTCATCAATAATTTTATATTGTCAATTTGTTTTATAGCGGCATTAATAGTTCTTTGTAAATTTGCCGTTTCGCAATTTACCAAACGATTAACTTGATTTCTAATTTCTTTTAAATTACGTGCAGATTCAAAAGCTTGCAATAAACTTTCCTCTACACCAATTAAAGCTAATAACTCTAAAATAGCCTCACTTTCTTTTAAATATACAATATATACATTTTTTCTATCTGTAAGCCCTACAGGTAAATATAATTCATGACATAAATCTCGTATCAATTTAGCAAAAGTATAATTATCTGTTACAAATTCTAAATGATATTCACCTTCTGGTTTATTTACCGAACCGCCCCCTAAAAAAGCTCCTCTTAAATAAGCTATTTTACAACAATCATTTTGTAATATATTGCGATCAGTACCTGCATCTAATAGATTTTTTGCAGTTAAAAAACCTAACTTTTTCAAAATACTACTAGCTTCTGGTGATGGTGTAGCTCTGACAGCATAATTATTATGCTTTCGTAAACGACGAGAACGTCTAACTGTAACTTCTGTATGAATTCCTTGTGGTACACTAGCTTTTAATAAAGTTAAAATTTTTCTAGCTACGGCTGCATTTTCAGTGACAAAATTTATACCAAAATCATGTTTACTATTAAAAGAAATAGTGGCTCCCATACGAAGCAATGCAGCTAATTCCGCTGTTTTACAACATACTTGAGAGCCCAACACATGTACCAATTCATTTTTTACTTGACTTGCAAATGATGGCATCTAAAACCAACTTTCAAAATATAATTATTCTACAGATATCTTAATCTTCTTGTAAAGTATGATATATTTTCATAACATTTTGAGCTAATTTCATAGAATCATGATGTATCATTTCTGAATCATCAATTATATCTGCTTCAAACAAACCTACACCTAAATCCTCTACAGCTTTTTTATCAACAATTACAGGATATTGACCTTTTTGAGCATAATATTCCTGCATTTCTGTAGAAATCTCTTTATTATTAACTAAAACATAATCCACAATGCCGACACCACCATGTTCTATCAGAGCTTTTACATGCATGGAGGCAGTATAATCATCTGTTTCACCCGGCTGAGTCATTACATTACAAATATAAATCTTTATAGCCTTACTTTTCTTTATTTCATCAGCAATATTATCTACTAATAAATTAGGAATTATGCTCGTATATAAACTACCAGGGCCAAATACAATTACTTCTGCTTCTCTAATAGCTTTTATTGTTGAAGGAACTGGCTCTACGTGATGTGGAAATATATGCACACGTTTTATTCTCTTATGCACTAGTGGAATTTGTGATTCACCTTCAACTATCGTACCATCTTCCATAGTAGCACTCAAGCGGACTTTTGCTGTTGTAGCAGGAAAAACTCTACCTTTTACAGCTAATACACGACTTGATTCTTTTAAGGCTTGTTCTATATCACCTGTAACTTCTGTCATTGCTGTAATGAATAAATTACCAAAACTATGACCTGCTAAATCACTTTTTCCACCAAAACGATATTGAAATAATTTTTCCATCATTGGTTCTGTATCTGCTAAAGCAACTAGACAATTGCGTAAATCACCTGGAGGCACAATATTAAACTCTTCACGAAGTCGACCAGAAGAACCCCCATCATCCGCCACAGTAACAATTGCTGTAACATTTCTGGTTTCTTCTTTCATACCACGAAGCAATACAGATAAACCTGTTCCACCGCCAACAACAGTAACACTTGGCCCTTTATCTAATTTACGATGTTCATAAATCATATCAACTAATCGACCAGATTTATCAGGGACAAGTACCGTTATCAAAGAACGAATTACCATTCTTGTAGCCAATAACATTGTAATTATACCTAAGATAATGATAGTTACACCAACAACAGCTGTTATCGTATAATTATATGATCCTGTCCATGTATATACAGCATAAAATAAAAATTCTTCAATGCTATCTATATATTTATAATTAAATACTATGGCTAAGCCTAAACCTGTAAGTAGTGCACCAACAGCAAATAAACATAACCATCGTTTAAATCGCATTCCAGGATAAAGCCATTTTAATAAATGCATTTAATCCCCTACTTTCTTATATTATTATGTTAATTCGCTATATGCTCTTTTACTTCATTTTTCATCAAATCACGATGTTCTAAATTGGCTGTATAACCTTTATTATTCAATAAATTATACAAATGATTTGCTATATATACAGAACGATGCATACCACCAGTACAACCGACAGCAATAACCAATTGACTTTTACCTTCATTGATATATTGCGGTATCAAAAATTCTACCAAATCATCTAGTTTTTTCTTAAATTCTGTAGTAACCTCATATTTCTCAATATAAGCAGCCACTTCTGGTACAGTTCCACTCTTATGACGAAGTTTTTCATCATAAAAAGGATTTGGTAAAAATCTTACATCAAAAACTAAATCTGCATCTAAAGGTAAACCAAATTTAAAGCCAAAAGATAATATACTGATATTCATCTTACCTGTATCATCAGTTTTAAACATTTTAGTGAGACGCTCTTTTAGCTCTGCACGTTTCAAGCAACTAGTATCAATAATAAAATTAGCACGTTTTTTTATCTTATCCAAAGCTTTACGTTCAAGTTCAATAGCATCACTAACTAAAACATTAGGTGCCATTGGATGACGTCTACGTGTTTCTTTATAACGACGAATAATTACTTCATCAGAAGCATCCATAAATAATAAATGATAATTTACTTTTTGAGCATCAATTTCATCTAAAACCTGATTAAATGTATCAAAGAAATCTTTACTGCGTGTATCTACTACTAAAACAAATTTCTGCATATTTTCTGTAGAATTACTACATAAATCTACAAATTTTGGTATCAAAACAGGTGGCAAATTATCAACACAAAAATAACCTAAATCCTCAAGATTACGACATGCTAATGTTTTCCCAGCTCCAGACATACCAGTAACAATTATCAAACGAAAATCTTTCATATTTAACACCTCTAATCTATAAACTAGGAACATTATCCATTCTTATATAATAATCGCTCAAATGTCTTTTTTCAACACATATTTATAAATAGCCTCAGCTACTCCATCATGTTCACAATCGCCCACTACAACATCACCACAAGCTTTTACATCATCTTTAGCACTACCCATTACTGCACTAAAACCAGCTGTTTTAAGCATTGGCACATCATTATTAGCATCACCAATAGCCATTACTTCATCTATACTCAAATTTAATTTTTCTGCCAAATGAATAAGTCCACTAGCTTTACTTATATTAGGAGCCATTATCTCTACATAATTAAATTGTGATTTTGCCGCATGAGCTTTTCCTGAAAATTTTTCATTAAAAAGTCTTGCTACTTCATCACTTTCTTCATTACTACTAGTAATAACTAATATTTTAGGTATTCTTTCTAATAATGTATAAATTTTATCTCCTATAACATAACCTTTTATATTAATACCTTCTTCATATCCCTTTGTCTTATCTGTATAAACTTCATAATATAATTTATCATCTTGATAAGTTTGAAAATAATAATTCATTTCTTTACAATAATTATAAATTTCATCAACAATTTTAGGCGGTAAAAATCCTTCAAAATAAACTTTTCCCGATACAGATTTTATTAAAGCCCCATTGTAAGTGATAATCGGTACATCTAATTTCAATTGTTCAGCAAATCTACGAGAAGCATCATACATTCTTCCTGTGGCAATTGTTGGTATTATCCCATTTTCAGCCATTTCTTTTATGGCCATTTTATTTTTTTCAGATATCTCACCTTTTTTATTTAATAATGTTCCATCTAAATCTGTAGCAAATAATTTTATGCCCACAAAATCACATCCTATTTTTATTAATAATTTATTCAATTATATCATAAACTTTCATTTTTATTCATTTTTTATTGCCAAGATATACCATTTCCCGAAATGATCTGATTTTCATTATTAGAACTAATTTGCACATTCAAAATAATAGGCATATTAGCTTCACTTTCCATCCATGATTTCAATTTTACTACATCTTGGCTAGATAATTGTTCTTTTACATATACGATTACCATAAATTTTAAAGCTTTTACCTCTCCTTTTTCATTGATATTATTGATTGTTCCTCCTTCAATCTTATCAATTTGAGGAAATAAAATCTTTCCTTTTGTATTAAAAGCTTTTAATATAGTTTGATTATCAGTTATTCTTTGATAAGCTGGATAATATTGTACACTTAAATTTTGATATTTTATCAAATCATTATCCTTATTATTAGCACTTAAAACACCATCACGCTGTTGAATACTACTATTAATTAAGTTTTCAATATCCTGTTTTGTATAACCTTCATCATAAACATTTTGAATAACTTTTAAATTTAAATCTTTGAGCTGACTATAATTTAACAAGTCCTTTTTCAATTTATCAATTTGCGTTTCTTCCAAAGTTTTACCTATCAAGACTACTTCAAAAGTCTTACTATCATCTCGTATATGATAAGCTACTACCTGTCTATTATCATAATTAAAATATTCATTTATATAACTATTAGCTTGAGCATTTTCTATATTGGTCTTCACACTTTGATAAGCCGTATATACACTAGGGAGAATTGTTATAATACCAATAATTGCTAGATAAAATTTCTGTCTACGCAATATTTGAATAGATACATATTGTTTTACAGGAATCTTAATAAACTTCAAGACTATAAAAGTTGATAAACAAATAAATACACCATTTATACAAAATAAATATAAGGCACCACTAAAAAATTTTAAAGAATGTGTGGCGATACCATAACCTGCTGTACAAAGCGGTGGCATCAAAGCTGTGGCAATAGCTACACCTGGAATAACATTGCTTTTTTCTTTGCGAGTTATACCTATTATTCCAGCAAGACCACCAAATAGAGCAATTAAAACATCCCATATTGTAGGTTCTGTACGTGCTAATAATTCTGAAGAAGCTGTAGAAATTGGTGATAGATAAAAATAAATCGTCGATGTTAAAATACAAAATCCTACTTGAAACAATAATTTTAAAAATGATTTTCGTACATAAGCTGTATCATAAGTAGCTATACCATAGCCAATAGCCATAATAACGCCCATTAATGGAGAAATTAACATTGCCCCAATGATTACAGCTGTACTATTCATATTCAAACCGATAGAAGCAATGAACATAGCTAATATTAAAATAGCCATATTAGTTCCTTTTAATAAAGCACCACTTTCAATCCGTTCAGCAATTTCTTGCATAGTTGCTCTATCTGCGTTTAAATCGAATACATCCAACAATACTTTTTTTAAATTATCCATATATATCACCCTTTCTATAAGTATATAACTTTTCTTTCATTATAAATATTTTTGCAACAATAATCAAAAAATTTAGACTAAAATCTCATAAATAAAGGGAATAGATAAATTTATCTATTCCCCTTTATTAAAATCATAATATGATTATCTTTTACTATTAAATTTCATAAAAATCAATTTTAGCTTTTATTTCACCATTAGGTTCAAAGACAATACCAGTTGCCTCTTGTGTAGGATAAATACGTGTGCTTATTACATATTCGCCACCATTAATGAAAATTTCTAAAGATGAATAATCACTAAATATTTGTAAAGATATTTTTTCATCTTGTAAATTAACTTTAACTTCACGTTCACCAGTTACAGCTTTACCGGATTTATCACGATTTAATTTAAACACTTTACTATTTTTATCATAGCTAATAATAGTTTCTTCATTTTCAGAAACACGCAATTTCAAATTAAAACCATTAGCTTTTGTCAAATCAAAAGTAGTATTTAATTCATAACAATCGCCATTTATTCCTTCTAAAATACAATTTTGAATTAAATCAACATCATATTTTACATTAGTTTTTCTTAATTTTTCTAATTCAGGTGCTGGCAAACTGTATACTTTATTATTTTTAACTTCTAATACTCGAGGAATACTCATCATACCAGCCCAACCTTCTTCTTGTTCTGGCATTTCACTTTCCCACATAGCAAGCCATCCAATCATAAGACAACGATGATTAATCTCATCTTGCATTATCTGCGGAGCATAGAAATCAAAACCATAATCTAACATCTCAAAATCAGTTTCACGTTCAAATACCCCTGTATTATAATCCATTTGCCCTATAAAATATCCTGATTGATGAAGATTTAAAAATTTATTTCCTTCAGGTTCAACACCTTGAGGTGATAAAATCAATACTTCATGATCACCTATTTCCGCAAAATTAGGACATTCCCACATAAATCCTAAATTTTCATCTGTGGTAGACATAGCCATAACATTTACAAAATCCCAGTTTAGTAAATCCTTGGATTTATAAATAAGTACCTGTCCTGTTTTTTCATTTGTTTGAGCACCTACTACTTTGTAATACATATCTTTGTATTTCCAAACTTTCGGATCTCTAAAATGTTCTTTACGAATATTTAAATCATCTGGGAAACTATCTATATTTATAATCGGATTATTTTCCAATTTTTCAAAGTTTATACCGTCTTTACTAATTGCTACACATTGTGTTTGTAATTGTGCATCATCGTCATCAGTATTTTTATCTAAAACTACATGACCTGTATAAAAAATATACAAATCATCATCTTTTTCTATTGCACTACCAGAAAAACAGCCATCTTTATCATATTCATCAGTAGGTGCAAGTGCTATTGGTTTAGTCTTCCAATTAACTAAATCTTTACTTGCTACATGACCCCAGTGCATAGGTCCCCATTGGCTGGAATATGGATGATATTGATAAAATACGTGATATTCTCCTTTAAAATAACAAAAACCATTAGGATCATTAATCCAATTTGCTGGAGCACTAATATGATATTTAGGTTTCCAATAACTTTTCTTAGCAATTTTTGCCATTTTATGTTGATGTTGTTCTGCTTTTGCTAAAGCTTCTAAATGTGTCAAAATCTCTCTCCTTTATTTCATATTCATGAAATTCATTAAAATTTATCGGATTTTATAAAACCCGTTTGATATTTTTATATAATAGCACTATATCAAAAAAAAAGCAAACTTTTTATAAATAATATTAATACCTAAAGATATTTAAAATTTATATTTTATATCACAAATGTTAAATAAATGTCAAATTTCATAAAAAAAAGAACTACCTTTTGAGTAGTTCTAAAAAATAAATTTATAATTATTATTAATATTATTAGAAGTAAAATTCCATTTGTGCACGGAAGATATCTACATCTT
>NZ_CAUBSM010000011.1:0-71802 GCF_958438645.1 uncultured Megamonas sp. | reverse complement strand
AATGGTTTGGAAAAGTTATTGTCAAAATAGATAAATTTTATCCTTCAAGCCAATTTTGTCATATTTGTGGGTATAAAAATACCGAAGTAAAAAACTTAAATGTTAGAAAGTGGAATTGTCCTAAATGTAAAACACATCACGATAGAGATGTAAATGCAGCTATAAATATTAGAGATGAAGGATTAAGAATATTAAACATAGCATAAATAATATATACAAGAACCGTAGGAACTATGGGGATAGCTCGGAGATACTGTATTCGTTAGAATACTTGACCGAGAACTCCGCGACTTTAGTCGTGGGAGGTTCAGAGAGAATGTAATGAAATCATCAGTGAAACATATGAAAATGAATTGATAAAATACATTCAAGCCATTATGCCAAATATGCAAGGTGTAGTAATGAGCGATTATGGCAGTGGAACAATTACTCCTAAAATTCGCGATACGATTTTGTTTTTAAGTAAAAAATATAATATACCATCTATTGTCGATTCTCGATATGCTATTTTTGATTTTGTAGGCACAGATTATGTAAAGCAAAATGATGCGGAATTAGCTAGTGCTGTAGGCTATAAAATAGATAATGAAGATAACTTATATAAAGCAGCACAGGAATTTTTAATAAAGATGCAAGCTAAGGGTATTTTAGTCACACGTGGAGAAAAAGGTATGACCTTATTTGAAGCAAATGGTGATGTGCATAATATTCCCGTATCTGATAAATCAGAAGTTTTTGATGTGTCAGGAGCAGGTGATACATGTGTAGCAACTTTTATCACAGCATTAGCTACAGGTGCTATGCCAAGTCAAGCTGCAGAGTTGTCTAATTTTGCTTCTGGTATTGCTGTGCGTAAGATGGGAACAGCAACTGTTTCTGATGAAGAGCTAATTGCTGTATTGAAAAAATAATATTGAAGATAGGATTTTAAAGATGATTATAGATATACAAGATATTGAAAAGTTTTGTGAAATCTTGCGTAAAGGTAATAAAACCATAGCACTTACTAATGGTACTTTTGACTTAGTGCATGCAGGTCATGTTCGTTATTTAAATGAAGCGAGCAAATTGGCAGATTATTTAATTTTAGGATTAAATAGTGATCAATCAGTAAAACAGTATAAATCAGATAAAAGACCGATTGTACCGCAAAATGAACGAGCAGAGGTTGTTGATAGTTTAAAAGCTGTAGACTATGTAGTTATATTTGATGAAACTACAGCAGATAATTTGATCAGTAAAGTAAAGCCAGATATTTATGTAAAAGGTGGAGATTATACAGAAGAATCATTACCTGAAACAACTACAGTAAAAAAATATGGCGGAAAAATCAAATTTATAAAAGTAGTAGAAGGATGTTCTACCACAAATATAATACAAAAAATATTAGATATATATTAATTAGATAATTTAAAGATATGCTACATTTTTAGATAATTTAAAGATGTAGCTTTTCTTTTTGTGCTTAAAATAGTAAATAAGTATTTACTATTTAAAAAAATATTGGTAAAATCAAATAATAGAAAAATATATTAGTAAAAATTTTTAAATTATATTTTCGATAGATAAAAGTAATGAGGTTTTTATGAATATTTTAATTGTAAAACTAAGTGCGATAGGAGATGTGATTCATGCATTACCTGTGGCATATGTTTTAAAAAAGAAGTATCCTGATGCACATATTACCTGGGTGGTGGAACCTACAGCATATGAATTAGTGAAGCATAATCCATGTGTAGATGAAGTGATTATTTTCCATAAAAAGGCGTTTAAATCATGGACAGGTTTTAAAGAAAATTATCGACCATTTGCTAATTTATTACGACAACGAAAGTATGATATATCCATAGATTTGCAGGGCTTGTTTAAATCGGCAGCTGTAGTGTTTACTGCTAAAGCAAAGACAAAGATAGGTTATGTAGATATGCGAGAAGGCAGTAATTTAATTAGTAAACGCATAGTGGGCAATCATAAAAATGGACATATTGTCGATAGATATTTAGATACGGTAAAATATTTAGGTTGTAATACGGAAGATGTAGTGTTTCCCCTAGTGAATACACAAGAAGAAATAGATTTTGTAGATGATTTACTGATTAAAGAGAATATATTAAATCAAAAATTTATAATTTTTGCAGTGGGTACTAATTGGATAAATAAATGTTGGTCAGTTGAAAATTTTGCTAAACTAAGTGATTTATTATCGCAATATAAAATAAAAGTGGTATTGATCGGTTTTGGCAAAAATGATGAACAAAAAGCACAAGCTATTATGAATTTAGCTAGAGCAAATAATATTGTAAATTTTGTGGGAAAAACGAGTTTGATGCAGACAGCAAGAATTATTAAATTAGCAAAAGCTGTTATTGGTGGAGATACAGGAAATCTTCATTTGGCGGCTGCATTAAATATTCCTGCAATTATGCTTATGGGGCCGACAGATCCTAATAGAAATGGTCCATATAGACAGATGGAAAATGTGATTTTAGCAGGTCATGAATGTGATGGTTGTTGGAAGCGTACTTGTGCTAAAAATATAGATTGTTTAGCAAGTATAAAACCAAATCAAGTAATAGAAAAATTAAAACGAATCGAGTTGTTAAAAGATGAGTGAAAAATATCCTATAGATTTTGTAGTTACTTGGGTTGATGGTAATGATCCAGTATGGCAAGCTGAAAAAGCAAAATATAGTCCTAATAAAAATGCGGATAATCGAAATGTGCGTTTTCGTGATTGGGATAATATGCAATATTGGTTTAGAGCTGTAGAAAAATTTGCACCATGGGTAAATAAAGTACATTTTGTAACTTATGGTCATCTGCCTAAGTGGTTAAATACAAATAATCCTAAATTAAATATAGCAAAACACAGTGATTTTATTCCTAAAGAATATTTGCCTACATTTAGTTCTCAACCTATAGAATTAAATTTGCATCGAATAAAAGGTTTAGCAGAGAGATTTGTTTATTTTAACGATGATATGTTTTTGCTAAGACCAGTAAAAAGAGAATTGTTTTTTGCAGGTAAAGATTGTTTACCAACGGATTTTGCTATAACTAGTACAATTAGTACTACTACTAAAGAAGATATGATGCCATTTATAAAATTAAATTGTGTAACTATTTTAAATGGACATTTTGATAAAAAAGAACAGATGAAAAAACATTTTAGTAAATGGGTAAATTTAGCTTATGGCTGGAATGCTTTGCGTAATTTAATTTTTTATGGACAACATAGATTTAAAGGATTTGCAAATAATCATTTAGCATTTTCTTTTTTGAAGAGTGAATATGAAGATATTTGGGAAAAAGAATATGAAGCTTTGGCGGATACATCATCACATAAATTTAGAAGTAAATTGGATTTAGATAATTGGCTTATTCGCTATTGGCAGTTAACTAGAGGTAATTTTTATCCAATAGGAAGACATGTAAAAGGAAAAGTTTATGAGATTTATAATGGTGTAGAACAAAATCAAGAATTATTTAAGGTTATAGAAAATCAAACAATGCCTATGATTTGTATAAATGATAATGATAATGTAGATTTTGAGCCAATGAAAGAACGTATTAAACAGGCATTTGATAAAATTTTACCTGAAAAATCTAGCTTTGAAAAATAATAAAAAATAAAGAACTAAATTTATCATAAATTTAGTTCTTTATTTTCTGGTCAGTGAAAAAGAGTCTACTAATCCAATTTTATTATATTTAATGAAAATGAATTTTAAATGAATATATATTTAAATTTTTGTAAAGGATGGTATTGATGGTGTATATAAATAAATATATGTATAAAACTTATTATATTTTAATTGGTTTAATGATTTTTTTATTGCCGCAGGCATTTATCTTGCCTATAGAATATAGTTATGAAAATCATTTATTAGAAAATACAGAGGTTTGTATATTAGGCATTGGTTTAATAACAATGTTTTATAAAATAATGAAGATTAATATAAAAAAAGTTAAAAATTTTTATTTAGCTTGTGGCATCTTTTATATGGTTATGATTACCAGAGAATTGAGTTTTGGCAGAGTATTTTATCCTATTGGCATAGATAAAAATGGTGAACAAGTTTTTGTTAATATTCATCAGTTATGGTATGGTTCAATAGTGTATCCTATAATTACGATATTAGTTTTATTAGCTATAGTTTTAATGGTGAAAACATATAAATACATACAAAAAGAAAGAATTATTTGTAGTATACCGAAATATAGTATTCGTTTATTTATTATTATGTTAATACTTAGTCAAGTTGTGTTTGAAAAGAATTTAATTGTTTTTTTAGCAGATTATGGTCAATTATTAGAAGAATGTACAGAAATATTAGCTTATTGTTCTTTAGTGTGTTTTACTTACGATATATCATTTAAACATAAATAGAGTAAAAAGAAAATAAAGAAGGAATGAAGATGTTAAATTTTGAATTTAGATGTACAAGATCTTTATTTTGTTTAGGCATTTTAACTATTATTTTTATTGCTTTAGCATTTGTATTACCTATAGAATATAGTTATGAAAATCATTTCTTGGAAAACTTAGAAATTGTAATTTTATTTTGCGGAATTGTAGTTTGTGTAAATAAAATAAGAGATTTTATCTTATATGATAGTATAAAATTTTATATAGCTTCAATAATAATTTATATATTGATGATTGGTAGAGAATTGAGTTGGGGTCGTGTATTTTATCCTATGGGAATGGATAATAATGGAGAGCAGATTTTTATTAAAGTTCAAGATTTATGGTATAGTCCGGTAGTTTATCCTATCATTGGTATATTAACGTTAATCGCACTTATTTTATTGGGTATTTATTTTTATCAAAGTAGACAACAAAGGATTTGTTGGCATATTCCAGCAGGAGAATTTTTACTTTTTATAGTGATGAGTATATTAAGTCAATGTGTATTTGATAGAGGTCTAGTGCAATTTGGTGATTATAATCAATTATTAGAGGAAAGTTGTGAAATTATAGCATATATATCACTTGTTTTTTGTACATATGATATTTCTTTTAAAAGAAGATATATTCATATAAGATATTTTCGATTTAGATAAAGAAAGAGCCTTAAGAATTTTTTATTCTTAAGGCCCTTTTTTATTTAAATTTATTTTTTAAATGTTTAAATTGTCGTTCCCATTTTCGCATAGCAACAAAAATAATATGAATAGAGCTTACTTTTAATTTAAATTCCCACATTTTTTGATGTGAAGGAATGGGAATACGTGGAAGTGCAAAAAGATCAATATGCCAAAGCGGTACATTTTCAAAAATGGCAAAGGCCATTTTATAATTTGCTTTTTTTGCTGTATTTATTACTTGTTGATTAAAAAAACCATATGGGTAACAAAGGTAATCCATAGATTTATCCAGTAGTTTTTCAAATTTTGTTTTGGTATCAATTATTTCTAAATTTAAATTTTCCTCATTACATTGAGTTAGAAAAGGATGATTGGCAGTATGAGGTTGAATATCTAGATTGTGATTGAGCCAGGATTTTAATTCAGTTAAATTCATCGTAAGCGTTTCTTGTTTGCCGAAATTCTCCCATTTGTTAGGCTTGCCGATCCAATTGTAAATAGGGAAGACTACAGCAGTCATATTGTATTTTTTTAATAGAGGCAAGGCTTCAGTATAATTATCTTGATAGCCATCATCGAAAGTCAATAAAATAGGATTTTTAGGTAATTTAGTCTTGTTTATATAGTGATTATATAATTGTTCTGGTGTAATAGTGTGATAGTTATGTTTGGATAAATATTCTAGTTGTTCGGCAAATTTTTCTTTGGGTAGAGCATTTCTATCACCAGGAATATCAGCTATACGATGATACATTAAGATTGGTACATAATTTTTAAATTTTAAATATATGATAAAAAATATACATAAAATAATCAATAATAGTATAAGCATAATAATTTTTCCTAACATTAGATATAGTGTATAATAATATATTATACGAATATGGAGAAGATATTCAATAAATTTTTGAGGATAGATTTTATGAAAAAATTTTTAGTTATTAATACATCTTTTTTTGGAGATACTTTACTTACTAATCCCTTATGTAGAAATATAAAAATATTATATCCAGAATCACATATAACTTTTATTGTAAATAAACCATTTGTAGAAGTAGCAACTTATTGTGATGGTGTAGATGAAGTTGTAGCTTATGATAAAAAAGGAAAACATCATGGTATAAAAGGTGCATGGCTTTTTTATCAAGAATATAAAGAAAAATTTAAATTAGGTTTTGAAGCGGCTTTTGTTATTTATGGTAATGAACGAGGTATTGTTTTAGCAAAATTATTTGGTGCTAAAAAAGTATATGCTGAAAATAAAGGTTTGATAAATTGTTTATTAGATAATCCTAGAGAAATAGATTATCATGGAAAAACAAAGGTGCAAACTAAAAATAGTATTTTATTAGAACAGTATACAAAAAAAGCTATTAGGGAAGTGCCTATGAAATTTGCACCACCTGAGTCGGCTTATGATGATGTTGAAGCATTATTAGAAGGATTAAATATAGAAAACAATGATAAATTAATAGCAATATGTACTACATCTAAAAAAAAGGAAAAAGATATGCCGTTAAAAGATTGTAAATCTTTGATACAGGCATTGAAAAAAGAAGGATATACTTTGCTATTATTAGGTGCAGGAGCTGTAGCAAGAGAGTATGGGGAAGAATTATATAAAATAGCAAAAAATGATTTTATAAATTTAGTAGATAAAACAACTATTGCACAACTTGGAGCATTATTAGCAAATTGTAAAGCTTTGATCAGTGTAGATACAGGAACGATGCACTTGGGTTTGGCGGTAGATGTACCTACAGTTTGTTTATTTTATATTCATACAAAAGCTCACTTAGATGCGTGGGCACCAGAAAAATCTTTATATCGTTGTGATGTATTAACAGAAAATATTAAAGTAGAAAATATTATTAGTTCTTTAAAGAAAATTATGGAGTAATTTTGTATGAAAAATATTTTGTTATTAGTGCCTCGATTGAATATAGGAGGTGCTGAATCCTATGTGGCTTTAGTTGCACGTAGTTTAAAGATGTTAGGATATAATGTTTTTATTGCTTCTGGTGGTGGAGCGTTAGCAAATGAATTACAACAAGAAGGTATAAAGCATTTTTTCTTACCAATTAGGTTGAGCAAATTTATATCAGGATTATTGTTAAAACATATTATAACTAAATATAAAATAGAATTAATACATGCAAATTCTGAAGCTGCTGGAATTGTAGCAGTAAAAACGAGAAATAAATACAATTTAAATATACCTATAGTTTACACAGCTCATGGTGTTTTGCCAGCAAAAGTAAAAGATATTATAAATCAAGTGGATAAGATTATTGCTGTAAGTGAGTTTTCTAGGAAATCTGCAATAAAAGAAGGTTTTTTAGCTGAAAAAATACAAGTTGTATATAACGGTGTAGATATTGAAAAATTTAAGCCAAATAGACAAAATAAAAATTTATTACGAAAAAGATATAATATACCACAAGAGGCTTTTACTATGATTATAGTTTCGCGTATTAAAAATTTGCGAAATAAAGGACATCAGCATTTACTTGATGTATTGAAAATTTATGAAGTTAGTAAAAAATGGCATCTTGTAGTAATTGGTAAAGGAAAAGGTTTCAGTGATTTAAAGAAAAAAATAAAAGAATATCATTTACAAGATAGAGTACATTTATTAGGTCATAAGACAGATGTGGAAAATTATATAGATATAGCAGATGTAATGGTTTTACCATCATATTTTGAAACATTTGGATTAGTTTTGGCTGAAGGGATGGCAATGCAAAAGCCAGCTATAGCTTTTAATGTTGGTGGCATTAGTGAAGTTATAAGTGATAAAGAAACAGGATTTCTTGTAAAATATAATGATGATGATGATTTAGTAAATAAGATAAATATATTAGCTCAAGATAAAGATTTATGTAGCAAAATGGGAATAAATGCAAGGAAAAAAGTAGAAAAAGATTTTGCTAATCAAATAATGATAAAAAAAATTATAGAAATATATAATAATATTTGTGATAATAGATAAATTTCATGGGATGTGAATTTAGTGAAAAAGATTTTAAGTATTGTATCTGGAAATCCATCAGGTTCACTTAATATTGCAATAGATATAAGTAATTATTTAAAAACTAGAGGTTATGAAGTTATTGATATTTTTCGTAAATATAATAATACAGATTTAAAAGGTATTATTGTTATAAAAGATAAATTTACTATAGACTATATATTATCTTTAGGTGAATTTATTAGACATAGTAAACCAGATTTAATTATCGTTCATGGATATAGTACACATATTTGGACTAAATTAGCATTAGTATATGCTAAAATACCAGTTAAATTAATACATGTAGAACATAATACAGAGAAATATACACCATTTAGACGTTATTTAACACGAAAATTAGATAAGTATACAAATAAATATATTTGTGTATCAAAGGGTGTAGCTAATCACTTGATTAAGCAAGGTATAGATAAATCAAAGGTAGAAGTAATTTATAATGGTATTGATATACAAAGTTTTGATTTACCAAAGGAAAAGCACGACATTTTCACAGTAGGAATGGTTGCTCGTTTCAGTAAACAAAAAGATCAGATGACTTTGATTAAAGCAATAGAGTATTTAATTAAAGAAAAAAATGAAAAAATTAATTTGTTATTAATGGGCATAGGAAAGACTAGAAAAAAATGTGAAAAGTATATTTCTGAACATAATTTAGATAATAATATAAAAATAATAGAAGGCAATTTTAAAGATTTAATAGTAAAAACAGATTTATTTGTATTGGCTACACATTATGAGGGGTTACCATTAGTATTATGTGAAGCAATGGCTTCAAAAACACCAATAATAGCAACTGATGTTCCAGGTGTAAATGAAATTGTATTAAATGAAAAAACGGGATTATTAGTAAAAGAAAATGAAGTATCAGATTTGGCTAATAATATATTAAGAATGAAAAATGATGAAAATATAAGAGAATTTTTTAGTGAAAAAGCATATAGATTTATTAATGAAGAGTTTAATCTAGAACTTATGTATAAAAACTATGAAAAAAGGATAGAATTTATGATATGAAATATTTAACGATTTTTACACCTACATATAATAGGTCTAACTTATTGTTACATTTATATAAATCTTTATGTGAACAAATAAATAAAGATTTTTTATGGTTGATAATAGATGATGGTTCAAAAGATAATACTAAAGAATTAGTAGATATATGGAAAAAAGAAAATAAAAATACAATATATATATCAAAAAAATTCAGGAAAACATGTGGCACATAATAAAGCAGTGGAATTATGTAATACTGAATTATTTGTATGTGTAGACTCTGATGATATATTAACAAATAATGCAGTGGAAATAATTATTAATTATTGGAAAAATGATAGAAATAAGAACGTTGATTTTGTAGCATATTGTTCAAGAAGGGGAGATTTATTAGGAAATCCAACAGGAAAACGATGGATTGATGATGAAAGAAAAATATCATTTTTTGATTTATATGAAAAACATAAATATAGAGGAGAGTTAGTTTTAATATGGATAACAAAAATATTAAAACAATATAGTTTTCCTATATTTGAATATGAAAAATTTGTTACAGAAAATGTGCTATATTATCAAATTTCGTATGATAAGCCTGTTAAATTAATAAATGATGTATTTTATTTGTTTGAATATAAACCAGATGGATATACAAAACAAGGTGAAAGATTATATTATAAAAATCCTTATGGATATGCGATATATCGTTATCAAGTAGGTTATTTGTCTTTAAATTTATTAAAAAAATTAGATGGATAGCTAGATATAAAGGATGGATAAAAGCTTTTAATTTAAATAAAATTTTAATAGAAAATGAATTAAAAAAAATGAATTTAAATAAAACAAATTTAATTATTAATTTATTAAGTGAATTATATGCATTGTCATATAAAAAAGAATATAGTAAAAAAAGGATTGAATACAAAAAATGATATCAGTTATTATGCCTTTATATAATAATGAAAAATATGTAATAGAAGCAATTCAATCAGTTATTAATCAAACCTATGAAGATTGGGAGCTTATTATAATAAATGATGCTTCAACAGATAATAGTAAATTTATAGTGCAGAAATTTTTAGAAGAAGAAAAAGATAATAGATTAATTTTTATAGATTTAAAAGAAAATAAAGGAGTATCTTTTGCACGAAATTTAGGAATGAGAAAAGCAAAGGGAGAATATATTTCTTTTTTAGATAGTGATGATTTTTGGGATAAAGAGTTTTTAAAATTATCATATTTAAAGCTGAAAGAAAATTATAAATTTGTATATACTAATTTTTATTGTTTATATGAAAGTAATAAATTAAAAAAATCATATTGTTGTAATAAAAATGGGTATTTGAATGATTTTATTAGTAATGCAAAGAGTAGATATGAATTTATATTTCCTTTTTGTGTAGGATGTGTTGTAATAGAAAAAAGTTTACTAGAAATATATAAAATTAATTTTCCAGAAAAACAATTTTTATTTGAAGATGTATTATTTTTTGCAGAATTATTATGTATAACAAAAAGTGGTTTTGTAGAGAATACCATGGCATATTATCGACAACATAAAGAATCTAAAACACATGAAAAGTATACATCGGAGTATTATCTACAAGAATTAATATATTTAAATAGCTTATTAATTTTTATAGATAAAATATTAAAACGTGAGATTAGTGGTAATATGAAGAAAGTAATTTATTATCGTACATATAGAATAATATGGCGTATTATAAAATCTGGCGATGTAGATAGAGGTATAGAGCTTATTAAGAAATATAGAAAGAGATTAAAAAAATTTGGAAATATAAAAGATTTTAAATGGAATGATAGGTTGAAGTGTAAAATATTTTTATTAAATAATAAATTTTTATTAAATTTATTAAAGAATATTTAAAATAAGGAGCAAAGTATATTGAATAACAGATTAAGATATATAGAAGATAGTATTTTTTATGTAATGATAGGATACATTTTTACTATAATTTTTGAAATAAAAGAAATAACAGATACGTTATTAGTATTAATGATTATTTTATCAGGAATAAATATTTATTATAAAAAAATATCTTTAAAAGATTTACCAAATTGGATAAAATGGGCATTAGGAAGTATGATAATTAGTTCTATAATATTAATTTTTTTTAGCCCAGAAATAAGTGAATCATTTAAAGATGTAAAGGTAATGATAAAACAGATAATACCAGTTTTAATGATTTTTTATTTTATTAATGATAAGAAAAAAATAAAAATAATATTTTTTTCTTTTTTAGTTACAGTTTTTTTTGAAATTGGTTATGCATTATTGAATAATTTAGATAAAATTTATAATGCCTTATATAATAATATGCCATTCAGATTAGAAGGATATAGTTTAGATGGTTATAGAGCCAATTTTATGGAATTTTCAATGAAAATACAATTATTTTTAGTTTGTATATATATAATGCTTTTAAGCTTAAAAAATAATAAGTGGAAGTATATATTAAGTGGTGCACTAAGCTTGGGATTAATAGCATTGTTTTTTAATAATACTAGAATGGCATGGCTAATTATAAGTTTTATGTTTATTGTGTTGACTAGTTGTAAAATACAAAATATGAAAAAATTAATCATAGTATTTGGTTTGATTATGGTTTTATTTAGTGGATTAATTTATAGTCAACAATGGGTACAAGAACGAATAGAAAATACTATTCATATGAGAGATGGTTCTAGTCAACTACATTATATGTTTGTGCAGGATTCATTAGTTATGATAAAAGAAAAGCCAATAGTAGGTTGGGGAATAGGACAATTCTATAAAGAATATAATGAAAGTTTTAGATCGGAAAAAACAAATTATTTAATAAAAAAATATAATGATCCAACGCCAGTCCCTCATCCGCATAATAATATTATAATGATTGGTGTAGAGAGAGGTTTTATTGGAATATTTATTTATATTTTTTCTTTTGGTTGTTTTCTGTGGTACAGTATTAAAGATTGGATTAAATATAAGAGTATATCAGGTTTGATGTTTTTTTCAGTAACATTATGTGTAGTATTACATGGCTTTAGTGAATATAGTATAGGATTTAGAGGAATTATGCAGTTTTATTATTGTTTATTAGGTATGTATTTAGTTTATCGAAAATATGAAATTGAAGATAGGAATATGTAATGAATATAGTAAGAGAGAAAATTATATACGGAAATAAAAATGCAAATAGAAATGATTTTCATATTGTTTTTGGTATAGATGATGATTTTGTTAGACCATTAGGTGTATTAATGACATCTATTATAGAAAATAACAAAAATGAAAATATAGTATTTCATATAATTAGTAAATATATAAGTGAAAAGAATAGAAAAATAATAAATCAGTTTGCAATGGTAAATAATATTGCTATAAATATATATGTTATAGATAAAGATATATTTGAAAATTTACCTAAAACAGAATATATTAGTCGTGCAACATATAATAGGTTTTTAATACCAAATATTTTAAAAGATATAACAGATAAGGTATTATATTTAGATGCAGATATTATATGTCTTAATAGTATCAAGTTATTAAAAAAAATTAATATAGATAATAATATTGTAGGGGTAGTAGAAGAAGCTAATAAATATGTAAAAAAACAACAAATAAAAGAATTAAAACTTAAATTTAATAAATATTTCAATGCGGGAGTTATGTATATAAATATAAAAAATTGGATGAAATATGATGTTAATAATAAAATATTAAATGTATTAAAAAGTAAAAAAAAATTTATGTTTAATGATCAAGACATATTAAATATTGTTTTAGAAAACAAATGCACATATATAGATAAAGTATATAATTATGGATTTGATGTTAGATATAAACCTAATAGATATGTATATAATTTACCAGAAAATATTATTTTTTTACATTATGTAGGTAAATTTAAACCATGGCAAAAATGGTGTATGCATCCAGTAAAAAATTTTTTTGAGAAATATTCAAGTATTTCTTTATGGAAAGATGTACCATTAGATGAACCTAAGACATATAAACAAATGAAACATATGGGTAAATCGTATAGTATATATAATAAAAAAATAAAAGCTATATATTGGTATTTAAAATATGCTATTTATAAAATAAAAAGTAAATTATAGGGGAAATAAATTATGAAAAATTTATTTGTAGTAAATACGCCATACCATTTATTAACTTGTTTTATTCTATCTCATAGTATCTTTAAAAAAGATGATAATTATTTAGCATTAATGCATCCTCATGGATATGAGAAATGGAAAATAAATAAATTAATGACATATATGTCAACTATAAAATGTGGATATAAACAAGTCTTTTTATTATTAGATTGGTTATCTAGTAAAAATAAAAAAGAATCTTATCGTAAACAAGCCAATTATGTAAAAGAAAATATTAAACCTTTAAATATCGATAAAGTTTTTATTGGTGTAGATATATCTCCTGTAAATCAATTATTAGTAATGGCTGTTGGGAAAAATCAATTTTATCGTTTTGAAGATGGTATGTATTCTTATTTTAATGAAAATCGCCGTCGGAAAAAAAGTCATGCTATATTTCATAAAATAAAAACTTACCTATTAAAATTTGCTTCTAACATACATGGAAATATGTTCATCAATACTGAAGCAGAAGGAGAAAATCCTGCTGGTATTGCTGATTATGTGTATCATCCAAAGCTTTTACGAAGAAAATCACCTAATACTAGAGAAATATCAATATCTATGATACAAGAAGCTATACAAGACTTAAATATAAAAAACATATTACCCACACAGTTTCAAAAAAATAGTATTTTATATTTAAGTCAACCAATGGTAGAAATGGGAAAATTTACTTTAAAAGAAGAAGCTCATTGCTTAAAAAATATAATTAATTCTGTTGACAAAGATGCTATTTTATATTATAAACCACATCCTCATGATAATCCTGAAAAACTTTCCTATTATAAAAATAACTTTAAACAATTAAAAATATATGAAGGTATTGAACCTGCAGAATTATTATTTGTAGATAATCCTCATTTAAAAGCAGTAATAAGCTACCAGTCATCAGCTTTAATGAATGTAAATAAATTTTCTAATAATAAAATTAAAGCTATTAGTTTATCTGATATTTTTAAAACACCAATTTATCCAACATATAAAGAAATTATGCAACAAGCAGATATATCTTTTCCTAAAAAAACTGATGAAATTTTTAATTAATCTATAATATTATATTTTATTAAGCATAATATTAACGATATTTTTCTTTTCAATGATAAGTTGCTTTTTAATAATACTTTTATTTTCGGATATATTACTTGCGTATATATATCCTTTTTTATTTCTTTATTATTATTTGAAACTATATCTATATATCTCAAAGCACTTTTATATGCTCTATATAATAGAATATTAGCTTCAATACTATTAGGCAATAAACATTCATATTGTATCGCTCTAATTACGCGAGACTCCACAAAATCTCTTTTAAATTGAATATTTTTTTGTCTTTTTGAAGATAAACTATCTTCTCTTTTTCTATAAAAATATAATGCTTCTGGTATAACTGTAATTTTTCTTGCCTTAGATAATATTGCTATTACTATATATCCATCTTCACATCTTCTTCCAACAGGAAATCTTACATTTTTAAATATTTCTCTTTTATACAATCTATTCCAAACAAAAGCTTCTAAATGATATAAATTAAATAAATCTTTAGCAAATAAATGATTTATCACATATTCCTTTTGTTCTGGAAATAAATTATGTTTTTGTATCATTTGATTTGTAATATATATATTATAATCACACCAAACAATATCTGATTTTGATTTTATAATATTATTATACAAAACCTCGTACATATTTAAACTTATAAAATCGTCTGAATCAATAAATGATATATATTCTCCTGTCGCATTTAATAACCCTATATTCCTTGCATCACTTAATCCTCCATTATTTTTATTTATCAATTTAATACGATTATCCATGCATTTATACTGTTCACAAATACTTCCTGATTTATCTGTAGAACCATCATTTACCAATATGATTTCTAAATTTTTATACGTTTGATTTATTATACTGTCTAAACATTGTTTCAAATATTTCTCTACATTATATATTGGTACAATAACACTTATTTTTTCCATAATATTTCTCCCTTTTATTATCAACAATCTATATTCATTATTTCTTTATGTTTTTTATAATTCATTTTACGTAGATATTACATATAAAACTACAATATTTCTCATAACGATATGATATAATAATATAATCAATTATACAAGAAATTTTATATTATTATCATAAATAGAAAGAGGTACACAAAATAATGAAAGCTGTTTTTTTTGATGTAGATGGTACATTAATTGAAGGCACACATCCTGATTATCGTTATATAAGACCAAAAGTTTCTGAAGCTATCCGCAAACTTCAAGAGCAAGGTCATTATGTATTTATTGCTAGTGGTCGCTTACTTGCTTTTCTTGATGAAAAGATAAGAAATTTTGGTTTATATTCCTATAGATAATATAAATATTTTTATAAGAAATGAGATGAATGTTTTGTAAAAATATAGATTATAAGAAGAACTTAAAGTATTAATAATTAAAAGATGGTGATATATTATGGCAAGTTGTTCAATTTATCAACTTAACGCGGAAGTGAAAGGTTATAAACCAAGAATGTGGCGTCGTTTTCAAGTTTCAGAAGATATTACTTTAGCAAGGTTAGCATATATTATTATGACTCTTTTTGAAATGAGAGCTAATCATTTGTTTGATTTTGAAATTAGGATTAATTTGAATAAATCTAAATTAATAAAAGAATTAGGAAGAAAAAATATAGAGATATCAAGAAAATCTTTATTAAAGATAATAAAGATAGGATTACCTGATAGTCAAACTAATGAATTAGATGAAAGCATTTATGACTTTAATATTTTTGAAGTGAAGATGAAACAACTTATTACACCAGATATGCCTAAAATTAAATTTAGATATGATTTTGGTGATAATTGGGAAATAAATGTAAAATTAGAAAAAATTATCATAGATGAAGTATTATCGAAAAAGGGTTTACCACGTGTGTTAAAAGGTAAAGGATATGGTATTATTGAAGATTGTGGTGGTGTCGATGGATTAAAAAGCATTGCTGAAGCCTATAGTGAAAAAAGTGGTGAAGAATATGAAAATTATTGTGAATGGTTATTGGATGATGATATAGATTTAGTATCCTTTGATATAGAAGATATGAATAATAGATTGAAAAAAATTCCAAGAATTTATGAAAAACTTTATGAAGATGGAATATATCCTACAGAGAAAGAAATAGAATTGATTGAAAGAAATTATTAAAATAAAGGCAGAATTTTTTAGTAATGAGATTTTTTAGTAATGAGGTATGTTATGAAAGCCGTATTTTTTGATGTTGATGGAACTTTGATTGAAGGTACACATCCAGATTATCGTTATATGCGTGAAAATGTACAAAAAGCAATTCGTAAATTACAAGAGCAAGGTCATTATGTATTTATTGCTAGTGGTCGTTCACTTGCCTTTCTTGATGAAAAGATAAGAAATTTTGGTTTCGATGGTTATGTATTGCTCAATGGTGCCGTTATATTTTTTCATGATAAAATTATTTATAAATCAGCACTTGAAAAATCTTTTGTAGAAAAGCTCACAACTATTTGTGATGAACATGATATGCAATATAGTCTTCAAGGTGATATGCATACTTATGTAGATAAAAATTTTGCTTATTTAATACATCGTTTAGGGCAATATGGAATTTTTGCCGATCAATTGACCTTCGATTATGATAAAAACGCTATAAATGTTTATAAATTAGAAATAGATTCACCTAGACATGAAGATAGAAAATATATCATAGAGAATTTGCCTAAAGATATAACTTATGTTGAGGATATGAATCACAATTATTGTCATTTAGAAGTTTATGCAAAAGTAAATTCTAAAGCTACAGGTGCTTTAAAGGTATTAGAATTGTTGAATATAGATATAAAAGATAGCTATGCTTTTGGTGATGGAGATAATGATGTAGAGATTTTATCTACAGTGGGAACGGGAATGGCAATGGCTAATGGTAGTGTAAAAGCGAGAAATAGTGCTAAAATAGTAGTGCCATCAGTTTTTGAAGATGGTGTAGCCTATGGTATTGAAAACTATATTTTAGATAAATAGGAATTTTTTTATTTAACTAGAATAAGATAGAGAGTATATATTTTATTAATAAATTTTTTTAGAAAAGAGGGATAATATGTTTAAATTGGTGAAATTCTTAGTGATAGTATGTTGTTTTGTAGCGATTAGTGGGTTAAATTTAGCTGTATCTTTTGCTCAAAATCCTAATTTCAATCAAGTTTTATATTGGGACAATTATAGTTTTAGTATCAAAGAAGATGGAGATAAACTCATAATAAAACCTAAAAATTTAGCTATTGTAAATCGCAAGGAAGTTCATGATATCGTAGGATATACTGTAAATGATGTACAGATAGCTGATTTAAATGATGATGGTTATCCCGAAGTTTTAGTTTATTTAACAAATGATGGTAGTGGGAGTTATGGCAATTTAATAGGTTATTCTTCTAATAATGGTAAATCCATGAGCCAGATAGCATTATCACCTATTGAAGATATGAAAGCTTTAGCAAAATATTATCGTGGTCATGATTATATGCAGGTAAAAGGCAATGTATTTACAAGAACATTTCCACTTTATTTAGAAGATGATACAAATGCTAATCCGACTGGTGGCATTTGTGAAATTCAATATAAATTAGTTGATGGTGAAGCTTGCCGAATTTTAAAACCTGTTAAATACACTATTTATAATATTGTAGACGAAAAAGTAATGAAATAATAGACATTTTGTCAAAAAATAATAAAAGATAGGTTTTACCTATCTTTTATTATTTTTCTCTAAATAACATCATATTTAATTTATATCTATAAGGTTTAATTTTATTATTAATAATTAAGTGTGTTTTAGGAATATTATCTAGTCGATTTTGTATGGTACCTCTAGATTTTTTAGTTGTTTTCATGATTTCTGAGATAGTTGCACCTTCTCCAAAAAAAAGAGAAGCTTGTAATAATATAAAATAAATATTTTTGGTAATATCATCACTTATAATAATTTTATCTAGTTTGTCTGAATAAGTTTTTAATTGAGATAATTTTTTCTGCAAGATATCAATAGCTTCTTTTATGGCTTTATTTAACATTTCTAAGAAGGTTTGTACAAATATAGTTAAATCGCCTCTGTTATATGCATTATCAGTATCTTGAAAGATTTCATAGTATTTTTTTTTGTATCTTTTTATGATAACGGATAATCTTAGTGCGATTATTTCGTCAAATTCTTTTGCTAAATAATATGAAAATATAAACCTTGCTGTTCTACCATTTCCATCATAAAAAGGATGAAGATATCCAAAAAAATAGTGAAAAATAATTACTCTAATTAAAAATGGTATTTCTTTATCGTTTAATATATTTAAAGCAATAGACATATTATCTATTAATTTTTCTTCTGGATATACTCCTTGGTGTAATATTTTATCTGTAGCAGATGTTATTTCTACAGGATCTTTTCTAAATATTTTTCCATCTGGTTTCCAATCAGAATGTTCTGTTAAGACTTCATCAAGAGCAAATGTATCGTAAAATTTACGTATATCTTGACATGATTTAAAACAAATATCTTCATTGTTAATAATTTTATTGTATTTATCAACAACACTTTTTAAGTGTAAAAAATCTTTTGATATAGGCTGGCTTTCTAAAATATCTTTTATTTGTTTTTTTGTACTATGTACACCTTCAATATCATTTGTAGATTTTATTTCATCAATTAACGAAGATAAAACAAATTGTCTTAATAAAATAGGTGGAGCTTGTTGCTTCATCTTGAATAAATTAAAATAATTTTTATAGAAACGTTCTATTAATAATGTAATTTCTTCTGTATAGCATAAAAAAGCAGGATAAGCATTTTCTCTATTATATTGTTTTATTTCTATAGGAAGATGTTTTGTTGTTACAGCTTCAAATCTTTTGTTATATTCTATATTATAGTTATTAGCATCTGTATAATAGATTTTTTTTAGACTTATGTATTTCATAGACAACACCTCAATACATATTATAAAAATTGGTTATTTTATAATATCATTATAATTCATTTTACAAAAATCGGCTATTTTGTAATATCATCATAACTCATTTTATAAAAATCGGTTATTTTGTAACATCGGTGTAAAAATAGTTTAGTTATGTTTATAGAAAAAGCCAGCAGACTAATCTGCTGGCTTAATTTTTTATCTTGCCATTAATTCAGCTATTTTATTAGCGATTGTAGCTGGATCTTCTGGCATCATACCTTCGATGAGAAGTGCCTGAGCATATAAAAGTGAGCAATAATCTTTAAATGCATCACTTTCTTTGCCTTGTTCATGTACTTTTTGTAAACGAGCAAATAAGTCATGTTTTGGATTGATTTCTAAGATACGTCTAGCTTTGAACATTGGATTATTTGCATTAGCAAAAGCTTGTTCCATAGCGAAGCTTGGGCCTTGTTCGTCTGCTACTAAGCAAACAGCAGAAGATTTTAAACGGCTACTGATTTTTACTTCAGCGACTTTATCGCCGAGAGTTTCTTTGATATCTTTGATTAAATCTTCATTGGATTTTGCAATTGTTTCAGTTTCTTTTTTCACTTCTTGAGATTCAACATCATCAAGGTCTAAATCGCCACGGCTGATGGAGTGGAATGGTTTACCTTCATATTCACGCATAACTTCAATAGCGAATTCGTCAACGTTATCAAGGAAGTATAATACATCAATGCCTTTATCGCGTAAGATTTCCATCTGTGGTAAGCTATCGATGCTTGCACGGTCTTTACCTGTAGCATAGTAGATTTTTTTCTGGCTTTCAGGCATATTTTCCACATATTCTTTTAAAGTGATGAGTTTATCTTCTTTGGAAGTTGTGAATAAGAGTAAATCTTTTAATTTATTTACTACATCACTGCCACCATTGTATACACTGCCATAGATACCGATTTTTAAGGATTTACCGTATTCTTTCCAGAATTGTTCATATTTACTGCGGTCTTTTTTGAGTGTATTTGCTAATTGTTTTAAGATAGTTTTTTCTAAGTTTTTACCGATTAATTTTAATTCACGGCTCTGTTGTAAAAGTTCACGAGAGATATTTAAGGAGAAATCAGGAGAGTCGACTAAACCTTTAACGAAGCGGAGATATTCAGGTAAGAGGTCTTTGCATTTATCCATGATGAATACATGGCGAGAATAAAGCTGTAAGCCTGGTTCATAATCGCTATGATAAAGATTGTAAGGAGCATGTGCAGGGAAGAATAAAAGGGAAGTATATTCGATATTACCTTCGATTTTATTGTGCATTACTTCCATTGGTTTTTCCCAGTCATGGAAAAGATTTTGATAGAATTCAGTGTATTCTTCTTCTTTGATTTCAGATTTATTTTTAGCCCAAAGTGGTTGCATGGAGTTTAAGATGCGAACTTCATTTTTCTTGATAGTGCCAGCACCTTCGATTGGTTTACCATCAGCATCTTTTGGCTGTTCTTCAACGACAAAGTTCATTTTAATAGGATAACGAACATAATCGGAATATTTTTTTACAAGAGATTGTAATTTATATGTGTCAGTGAAGTTTTCTTCAGCTTTATCACCATAGAATTCAGGTAAAAGTGTGATAGTGATATTAGTACCACGGCTATCTTTAGTGCATTCTTCGATAGTGTAGGAACCGTCAGCTGTAGATTCCCATTTATAAGCTTGTGTCTGACCAGCTTTTCTGGAAACTACAGTGATTTTTTCAGCTACCATGAAAGCAGAGTAAAAACCTACACCAAATTGACCGATTAAATCTTTTTGAGTGTCATTGTCGCCTTCTTTAGCTTGTTGAAGTTTTTCCAAGAATGCTTTTGTACCGGATTTTGCGATAGTACCGAGGTTTTCAATTAATTCGTCTTTGCTCATACCAAGACCATTATCGGAAATAGTCAATGTATGACTAGCTTCATCAGGAATTAAGAAGATTTCATAATCATTATTTCCTTCAAGTAAATCAGGATTTGTGAGTGATTCAAAATGTAATTTATCAATTGCATCAGAAGCATTAGAGATTAATTCACGAAGGAATATTTCACGATTTGTATAAATCGAATGTATCATTAAATCGAGTAATTTTTTAGTTTCAGCTTGAAATTGATGTGTTTCTTTAGCCAAGATTTGTCACTCCTAAGTTTAGATTAAGATAAGTTATTAGCACTCTTTATCTTAGAGTGCTAACCGTCAATTATTATTATATAATTATAAGTCAAAATGTCAATAGACAATAAAGGAAAAAGCCAGATAGACTGGCTTTTCATACATGTTTAGATATTAAAATGTTATTTATCATTGAAAGATAATAATCCATATTGATAAGCGTTGATATCGTCTTTAGTTAATTCAGATTTGGAAGATAAAACAATGCAGTAATTGGATTTTACACCTTTGAGGTAAGTTTCGATATTTTGTCCATCTTGTTTAATGGTTTCATCAACTTGACCATCTTTATTTGTATCAATCTGGATAGTTTTTGCTGTAACAGCATAAATGGCATTATGTCCTTGAATAGGAACAAGAGAAATCGCTTCATATCCACGTTCAACAGCTAGTTGTGTGAATAAATTTTGTTTAGCTTCTTCACTTAAATTATCAAGATCAGGGAATGTGTCATTGCTGAAAGCATTTGGGGAAACAACCCAATATTTTGTAGGGTTATGACCATCTGTTTCAAATATTAAAACATCACCTTGTTCTTGAGGAGAGAGAATACTTAAATTGATTACAGCAAGAGGTTTTTCTGGGCATTTAATACTGTAACCAAAGCGTTCACTAGTATATAAATATCCATCAGCTGCAAAACTTGTACTTGGCATAGCTGTTATAGCTATTAGTACAAAAATACTCATAAAAGTCAGAAACATTCTTTTTAAAATCATAAGCGTATCTCCTTAAATTTATAGAATAAGATGCTATAAATTTATAGCATCTTATTCATAGTATTTATTTAGCCAATTATATCATAGATAAATATAAAAAGCGATTTTTATTTTATATTAAGAGATAATATTGGTTGTAAAAATTACATATATTTATCGACTTTGGATTGTGGTTTAGGTTTATTACCACCAGTGAGCCAAGAAGTAATTTTCATAACAACAAGATACATAACAGGAATTAAGAATACACCTAAAGCAGTAGCAAATATCATACCACCAACAACGGCAACACCCATATTATTACGAGCAGCAGCACCGGCACCTGTTGCTACAGCAAGTGGTAAACAACCGATGATGAATGCAAGGGATGTCATAATGATAGGACGAAGACGAAGTTTAGCTGCTTCTAAAGTTGCTTTGAGAAGAGGCATACCTGTATCTACACGAGCTTTGGCAAATTCTACGATAAGAATGGCATTCTTAGCTGCTAAACCAATGATAACGATGATACCTATTTGCATATAAATACTTATCTGTAAATTTAATACAAATGCAGATAATAAAGCACCAAAGATACCAGTCGGAACAGTTAATAATACAGCATATGGTACGCTCCAGCTTTCGTAGAGAGCAGCAAGGCATAAGAATACGAAGACTAAGGAGAGAACCATTACTTGAGATGTAGAACTTGTTGCAGCACGTTCTTCACGGCTCTGACCAGACCAGTCAATATTAAATCCAGTAGGAGCGACTTCTTTAACAACTTCTTCAATAGCAGCCATAGCTTGACCAGAACTATAACCAGATTTTGGACTACCCTGGATAGTGACACTTCTACTAGCATTGAAGCGAGAAATAATCGCAGGACCAGAGTTTAATTTTGGTTTAATTATAGTATTTAAAGGAACCATTTGATTATTGGAACCACGAATGAAGATAAAACGAGTTCTATCTGCTTCGTTACGATAATTACCTTCTGCTTGCATTACTACTTTATAAGTACGACCAAACTGGTTGAAATCGTTGATTTCAGTACCACCAAAGTTTACTTGGAGAGCAGTGAATACATCAGAGATATTTAAACCTAAATTTTTAACTTTTTCGCGGTCAATTTCAAATTCATAAGTTGGAGAATTTACACTGTAAGTAGTGTAAACCCCTTGAAGTTCTGGACGTTGGTTAGCAGCAGCAACTATTTTTTTAGTGATAGTATCTAATTCTTCATTAGTATGACCACTCATATCTTGCAATTGAAGATTAAAACCACTGACCATACCAAGACCTGGAAGAGAAGGTGGATTCATAGCAATAATGGAAGCTTCTGGATAATTTAGCCCTTCTTTTATAGCCATGCCTACTTCAGTATCAATACTTGTTTCAGGTGTAGTTCTTTCACTCCATGGTTTTAAGCCAACGAAGAATGTAGCTGCGTTGGATTTGGCACCACCAGATAAGATATCATAACCAGAAATCCCCATAACTTCAGAAACACCAGGATTATCTTGAAGTGCTGCAGATAATTTTTCCATGACTTCTTCAGTATGATTTAAAGAAGTACCATCAGGCAAAGTTACAGAACAAAGATAGAAACCTTGGTCTTCGGCTGGAATAAATGTAGTTGGCAAAATCTTAAATAAAGCACCCATTAGAGCAGTGATGATTATCAAAAATGCTACACAATATTTTGCTTTGCCAATGAGGAATGCAATACGTTTTACATATCCTCTAGTTAACCAATTCATAAATTGATTAAATCTGATAAAGAATGAACCTAATAAGCTAGATTGATTTTCTGTAGCTGTATGAGGTTTTAATAATGTTGCACAAAGTGCAGGTGTAAGTGTTAAGGCTACAAAGGCAGATAATGCCATGGATATAGCAATAGTCAAAGCAAATTGACGATATAAAACACCAGTCATACCGCCTAAACCAGCTACTGGTATAAATACAGAAGCAAGAGTGAAGGCGATAGCAACAACTGGACCTTGTACTTCATCCATTGCACGACCAGTTGCTTCTTTTGGATCAAGGCCATCTTCAGCCATATGACGTTCAACGTTTTCGATAACAACGATAGCATCATCGACAACAAGACCGATGGCAAGAACCATACCAAATAAAGTTAATGTATTAATAGTGAAGTCTAAAACGATGAATGCTGCAAATGTACCAATTAAAGATACCGGAACAGCAAGCATTGGAATAAGAGTTGCTCGCCAGCTCTGTAAGAAGATATAAACAATGAGCATAACGAGTACTAAAGCTTCAACGAATGTTTTAACAACTTCGATGATGGATTCGCTAATATATGTTGTATTATCTACAACTGTTTCATATTCCATGTCTGGAGGAAAATCAGCTTTAGCTTCTTCGAGAATTTCTTTTACTTGGCTTACTGTGCTCATGGCATTGGCATCACTTGTAAGCTGAACACCAAAACCTACAGAGTTTTTATTATTATGTTTAGATGAAATATTATTTGTACGAGCACCAGTTTCTACTTTAGCAACATCTTTTACACGAATGAAAGAACCGCTATTATTATCAGAACGAATGATAATATTTCCGAATTCTTCAGGTGTTACTAAACGACCTTGAACTTTACCCGTATATTGGAATTCTTGGTCTTTTGGTGCAGGCATTTGACCGATTGTACCAGCAGGAGCTTGAACGTTTTGTTCTTTTACAGCGTTGATTACATCAGCAACTGTAAGACCGAGTTCAGCTAATTTATCTGGATTAATCCAAAGACGCATTGCATAATCGGCACCAAATACGTTTAAGTCACCAACACCAGGAACACGTTTGATTTTATCTACAAGATAAATATCAGCATAGTTTTTCAAAAATACACTATCGTAAGTACCATTAGGAGATGTTATGGTAAGTACCATAGCCATGTCACTAGAAGCTTTACGAGTAGTAAGACCATAACTTTGAACGTCACTAGGTAAGCTTGGTTCAGCAGTAGAAGCGTTATTTTGTACTTTTACTGAGTCCATATCACCATCTGTACCTAATTTAAATACTACTTGTAAACTATATCTACCATCATTTGATGATGTAGAACTCATATAGTCCATGCCTTCAACACCGTTTACTTGTTGTTCAATTACCTGAGCAATAGTTTCATTTACGGTATCAGAGTTGGCACCAGTATAAGTAGTACTTACAGTAACTGTAGGTGGAGAAATCTGAGGATATTTATCTACTGCTAAGTTAAAGGCAGATATTGTACCTAAAATTACGATAATGATTGAAATAACAATAGCAAATATCGGACGATTTATAAAGAATCTTGACAATTATCGCACCCCCTGATTAAAAAGATAAACCTAATTCTTCAGGAGTTACCATAGTGACGTTAAGAGGAACGCCTTCTTGTAATTTAGTAAGACCTTCAACAACAACAACGTCGTTAGCGTCTAAACCATCTTTAACAATCCAATAACTGCCAACTTTTTCACCCAAAGTAACAGCTTTGCTTACAGATTTATTATCAGGACCAACAACAGTTACGAATGTTTTTTCAAGAATTTGTTGTACTGCACGTTGTGGTATTAAAGTAGCATTTGGAATTATTTGTCCAGAAATTTTTACACGAGCAAACATACCAGGAAGTAAAAGTCCATCTGGATTATCAAATAAAGCATTAATTGCAAGTGTACCAGTATTTGTAGTTAAAGAACGGTCTACTTGTACAAGATGACCTGAAATAGGATATTCTGTGCCATCACTTAAAGTGATAGTTACGTTATTAGTATCATTATTAAAGAATGATGCAAGGTTTAAGTATTCGTTTTCACTTACATTAAATTGAGCATATACCTGATCTACAGAACCCATAGTTACAAGAACTGTACTACCAGCAGTAGAATAAGCACCTACATCAATATCATTGATATCGAGTTTACCGGAAGTTGGGGCATAAACTACAGTATCATCTAAATCTTCTTGAGCTTTTTTTACAAGAGCAGCATTGGAATCAATGATTGCTTGTTGAGCTTGTAAAGAGGCTGTTAAAGCTTCTACTTGAGATTGTTGAGTAGCAGCTTGTTGGTCAGAAATTGCATTTTGAGATAATAATGTTTGATAACGGTTATTATCTACTTGAGCATTTTGTAATGTAGCTAAAGCATTTTGATAATTAGCTTGAGATTGAGCTAATGTAGCTTGAGCTGAAAGCAGAGCACTTTCATATTGACGGCTATCAATTTTGTAAAGTGGTTGACCTGCTTGTACGAATTCTCCGCCTGTAATATATTTTTCAACAACAGTACCAGAGACGCGAGAAGTGATTTTTACTTCATCGGTTCCTTTGATATTACCAGCGTATTCATAATTAAGTGGTGTATCACGTTTGATTACCTGCATTGCTTTTACATTTGCAGGACCACCTGCCATCATTTTGTTGCCTTGTGGTGTAGCTGTTAGTCTAGAATATACAAGATATCCAATAAGGGCTATCACTATAATGGCTACAATCGCTATGACAGGTTTTTTCTTTAGTTGTGTGGCCAAAATATAAAAACCTCCTTTGATAAATTCCAAAAGCTGTGCAAAAGCACAGCTTTTAAATCAGCTTTTTCAAAATTTTTTATAAATAGCTGATAGTACACAAGTATTTACTATTATCGTGTTCTATAGTATAGTATATCTATTGAAAAGTCAAGATTTTTGCGATGTTGAAGACTGTTTTTAATCTTGTTTTAATCTTTGAAGAAATCAAACTTGTTATTGGTAAAATTTTAATAAAAGGAGGTACTTTTTTGGAAAATAATAGCAGAAAAATATCAGATATTTATTTTGATTTATTTGAGATAATGATGACTTATAATCATAAATTATGGCGAACAGCAGCCTTACCATTACCACTTAATCATTTTGCAGTTATGTATTATTTATTTGAAAAAGAAAATACTTTTGCTACAGTGACCGAGCTTGCTAAGCATTTATCTATATCAAAACAACAAATGAGTCCTATTATTGATAAATTAGTGAAAAAGGAATTTATAAAGAAGAGTTGTTTGAGTAAGGATAGAAGATATAGTCAGATTTCTTTGAGTGAGAAAGGCAGAAATTTTTTAAAAGAACATCAAAAATCTCAAAGACTTATTTTTATGAAGAATACAACGGATTTATCAGATAGTGATACGGAAAAATTCGATGAAAGTGTAAAAATTGTAAAAAAGATGATGGCTAAGATTTTTGAAGATAAAAAATGATATATTGGTTTACATGTTGACAATGACAGTTATTTGCTATATTATAAAAAATCGAACCATTTATTTAATAAAATGTGATTAATGGTTTTGTGATATGGGGGTAATTGGAATGAAAATGAGTAAATTAGCAATTATTGGTCTTGGCCATGTAGGTTCAGCTGTATTAGCTCAAGCTATGGCAATGAATTTAGCTTCAGAAATTGTATGTATTGATATCAATGAAAAGGTAGCTCATGGTGAAGCTTTAGATGCAACTCATGCAACACCTTGTACATATGTACCAGGTATGAAAGTTTATTCAGGAGATTTTAGTCAGTGTAAAGACGCTGATATTATAATTTGTTCTGGTGGCCCTAGTATCTTACCTGGGGAAAAATTGGACAGATTAATACTTGCCGAAAGAAATGTAAAAGTAATTGGCGAAATCATGACAGAAGTTACAAAATATACAAAGAATACACCTTTTATCATGATTACTAATCCACTTGATGTAACTACATATTTAGCAGCTACTAAATTCGGTTATGAAAAAGGAAAATTATTTGGCACAGGAACAACATTAGAAACACTTCGTTTAAAACGCATTATAGCAAATCATTATAATGTTGATGCCAAAGATGTACAGGGCTTTATGCTCGGTGAACATGGTAATTCTGCTTTTCCTGCATGGTCTACAATCAGTATTGGTGGTGTACGTTTAGCTGATTTAGATAAATATTATGATCATGAATGCGAATTTGATAAAAAAGCTATCGCTCAAGAAGTAGTAAATACAGCATATGATGTATTATTATCTAAAGGTTGGACAAATACAGGTATAGCAATGGGAGCTTGCAGATTAGCTCGTGCAATTATGTTTAATGAACGTTGTGTAACACCAGTTTCTACACCACTTGAAGGTGAATATGGCTTAACAGATGTAGCACTCAGCTTACCAAGTATCATTGGTGCTAATGGTGTAGAAAAACGTTTAGCGATAGATTTACCAGAAGATGAATTAAAAGCTCTTCAATTTAGTGCAGAAAGTATAAAAACTGTATTAAGAGCAAATAAATTAATTGACTAATATAAATAAATAGTGATAATAAAGCTACTTTTGATTTTATTTTTTTATCAAAAGTAGCTTTATTTATTAATGGAAGAAATTTGTAAAATTAAATTAGTTTAGAAGAAAAACCATAGATATAAAAGACAAGTATCTCTAGATGTGATAGAATAACATAGATATTGTAAAAAATAATTATGAATTTTAATTAACCTAAGGGGATTTTTGATGGAAAAAAATAAATTAATTATTTGCGATTTAGATGGCACTTTGTTTGATACTCGCAGGGTGAATTATATGGCATATCGTGAAGCTATTGAAAAAGCGGGATTGCCTGTGAATTTTGATTATGATAAATATGTTAAAGATTGTTGGGGCCCTAGTTATCGTGGATTTTTGCCGATAATGGGAGTGCCAGAAAATCGTTTTGAAGAAATTCATGATGCCAAAAAATTATATTATAAAGAAAATCTAAAATATGCTACAGAAAATATACACTTATTCAATGTCATAAAAGCGATGAGAACAGAATATCATACGGCTGTTGTGACTAGTGGTTCTAGTAATTCAAAAGATATTTTGCGTTATTTTAATAGAATGGATTTATTTGAAGCTATTTTCACACTTGATGATGTAACAAATGGTAAACCTGATCCAGAGGGATTTTTCAAGGCAATGGAATATTTTAAAGTTAAACCAGAAAATACAATTATATTTGAAGACTCTGAAGTGGGATTAACAGCTGCAAGAAAAACAGGTGCTAGTGTCTGTATAGTTGATGATTTTAGATAATATTATTAAAATGAAAATAGATTTTTGAGGTGAAATATGTTTACGATAACTACAAATTCACCTGAACAAACAAGTCTTTTAGGTGAAAAGATAGCAAATTTAATTCAAGATAATTTGATAATTTGTCTTGAAGGTGATTTAGGTGCAGGTAAAACTTTATTTACACAAAGTTTATGCAAGGCATTGAAAGTAAAAGAAATGGTTACAAGTCCTACTTTTAATTTAATGAATGTATATGAAGGCAAAAAGCGTGTATATCATTTTGATTTATATCGTTTAGAGCAACCAGAGGATTTAGAGGAAATCGGTTTTTACGAATATACTGATGTTGAAGATGAAGTAGTTTTGATTGAGTGGCCAGATAGATTTTTTGCCTATATGCCTGAAGATTATTTGCATTTAAAAATCGAGCGTGGCGATAGTGACCAAAAGCGTATAATTACAATTAATCTTGAAGGTAAGAAATATAAAAATATTTATGAGGAGTTGAAGCACTGTGGCAATATTAGCGATTGATACTTCAACAATAGTTTCAGGTGCTGCTATTGTGCAAAAAGATAAATTAGTTGCAGAGATTATCATGCAATTAAAATTACCACAATCAGAAGTTTTATTAGGTCATGTACAAGATGTGTTAAAAATAGCTCATATGGATAAATCTGATTTAACAGGTGTAGCTATAAGTATAGGACCAGGCTCTTTTACAGGGCTACGCATAGGCCTTGCTACAGCTAAAATGTTATCTTATGCTTTATCTATTCCTGTAGTGGCTGTATCATCATTAGAGGCTATGGCTTATCATTATCCAGTGCCAGGTGTATATGTAGCAAGTGTATTAGATGCACAAAAGAGCAATGCTTATTTTGCTTTGTATGAGTGGAATGGCAAGGGCTTTGATGAGAAAAAACAAACTTGTGTGATGGATTTTGAAGAAGTGGTAAAATATTGTTCTACTTTGGAAAAACCAGTAGTATTTGTGGGAGATATCGCTCAGAAGAAAGCAGATATAATTGCTCAATATGAAAATGTTTCTTTGGGATTACCTCATCTTTGTATGCCTAGAGCAAGTAATGTGGCTATGGCGGCAAAAACTAGATTTGAAAATGAAGATTATGATAATATCATGGATTTAGAACCTGTATATATTCGTCGTTCAGAAGCAGAGGTTTTATGGGAAAAACGCCATGGCGAAAAATTGACAGATTTATAAGGTGAAAGTATGCAAATCAATTTTCGAAAAATGACTCCAGAAGATGCAAGTGATGTAGAAATAGTAGAAAAAGCTTGTTTTGATATGCCGTGGTCAAGGCAATCTTTTTGGCAAGAAGCTTCTAATGATAAAGCTTATTATTTATTGGCTTTAGATGGAGAAAAAGTCATTGGCTATGTAGGGGTATGGATTTTATTTGGGGAAGCTCAAATCACGAATGTAGCTGTATTACCAGAATATCAAGATAAAGGTATTGGTAGACTTATGATGAAAGAAATTATAAAAATTTCTTTAGAACATGAAGCTACATCAATGACTTTAGAGGTGAGACCAAGTAATGCTAGGGCCTTACATTTATATGAATCATTAGGTTTTAAATCTGTAGGCCGTCGTCGTGGTTATTATGAAGATGGTGAAGATGCTGAAATCATGTGGATAACAGATTTAGCCAAGATAAAATAAATGATATTGAGGTGAGATTATGCATCAATATTTATTTTTTATTGGTGATTTTCCGATAAGAGCATATGGTCTGATTTTATCTTTAAGTATTATTTTAGCAACTGGTGTGGCTTATTTTTTAGCCAAACAAGATGGAAGATGGCACAATCATATTGTAGATATCGGTATCTATAGTGGTATCGCAGGTGTAGTCGGTGCTAGATTATGGGATGTATTTTTCTTTGATTGGGCATATTATGGTCATCATTTAAATGAAATTTTTTATGTATGGCAAGGCGGTATGGCTATTCAAGGTGGCATTGTCTTTGGTGTTGGTGCAGGTATTATATACGCTAAATATCATAAAATTGATATCTTGGCTTTAGCTGATATTGTAGCTCCAGCGATTATTTTGGGACAAGCTATTGGTCGTTGTGCCAATTTATTAAATGGCGATGCTTTTGGTGCACCAACTGGTGGCAATTTTGGTATTATTTATCCTGAAACTACACTTGCTTTTCATACGTATGGAGCTCAGCCTCTATGGCCAGCAGAAATATGGGAAGGTCAAATCGATTTTGTTATTTTTGCTCTATTGTTGATTTTTAGAGCTTTTCCACATGCTAAAGGTCAAGCATTTTCATTATATATAATGTTATATAGCTTGGCTCGTTTTGGTTTGGAATTTTTGCGTGGAGATTATGCTACTCCTGTATTTTTGAATTTTACTTCAGCACAAACTACTAGTTTGATTGCATTTATTTTAGCAGTGATTTTCTTTATTTATTGTCAGTTTAAATATGCTGAAAAGAAAAAGCCGATAAAATCTAAATCAAGTCAAAGTAGAATAAAAAATAAAAGAGGATATTGAATATGAAAAAATATCTATATCTTATTTGTCTATTATGCTGTTGTGCATTTGTAAGTAATATACAAGTAGTATCAGCACAATCATCAGCTCCATATGTAAGAGTAGGATTATTACAGGGAGTACAAGAAGTTGTAATCACAGCAAATGATGATTTTGTGGTCAAAGATGTCGACAATAAAGTAAATTATAAATTTAAAAAGATGAATGAAGTAAATATTCGTCAAAAAGATAGAACTGTTTATGTCAATAAAAAAGGTAAGGAAACGACAACTTTAATTGTAGCCGTAAAAAACAATGATCCTGTGATTGTCAATGGCAAGCGGTATAGAGGAAATTTGATTATTCAACCGCATAAAGCAGGGCTTACAGTGATAAATCGTCTATTGATTGATGAATATTTATATGGTGTAGTGCCAGAGGAAATGCCTGCTAGTTGGAATATTGAGGCATTAAAGGCTCAAGCTGTAGCTGCTAGAACTTTTGCTTTATATGATAAACTTGATCGAAAACATACTAAAGAAGGTTTCGATGTCTGTGCAACTACAGATTGTCAAGTTTATGGTGGCATAGACTCAGAAACATCAGCTACAAATAAAGCTATAAATGAAACAAAAGGTAAAGTAATAATTTATTTACATCAGCCTATTTGTTCAGTATTTCATGCGGCATCTGGTGGTAAAACAGATGATAGTATCAATGTATGGAATGTCAATGTGCCTTACTTGAGAGCAGTTGATGATAAAGATGAACAATCGCCATATCAAAATTGGACAGTATCTGTGACAAATGAAAGTTTGAGCAGGTCTATAAAGAATTCTTATAGTGACATTGGCACAGTTAAAGAAATTGATTTTAGTGGGCTAAAAAAAGATCCAGCTAAAGCAAGTAAACCACAAGTTATAAAATTTATTGGTAGTAATAAAAAATCTGTAGAATTGACAAAAACGCAACTTCGCAGTTTATTAAATTTAAAAAGCAGTAATTTTACTATAGAATTAGAAGATAGTAAAAAAGCTAAAAACGATATTTTAAAAATCGATAAAGATGATAAAAAATTGATTTTTAAAGGCAGTGGTTTTGGTCATCGTCTGGGTATGTCTCAATGGGGAGCCAAATCATTAGCTGATAAGGGAAAAAATTATCAACAGATTTTATATCATTATTATAGTGATGTAAATATAAAAGATATGTATAAATAAAACTAAGATAAAAGGAGATAATATTTAATGCTATTAAATGATTTTGACTATAATCTACCTGAAGAATTAATAGCACAGACACCATGTGCTCAGCGTGATCATTCACGTTTGATGGTGTTAAATCGCAAAGAAAAAACTATAGAGCATAAACATTTTTATGATATTAAACAGTATTTACGCAAAGGTGATACTTTAGTATTTAATGATACAAAAGTAATGCCTGCTCGTCTTATCGGTCATAGAGCTAAAACTGGCGGTAAAGTAGAAGTATTTTTATTAAAGCGTTTGGCTAATACTAATCAATGGGAAGTATTGGTAAAACCAGGTAAAAAAGCTCAATTGGGTAATATTATCGAATTTAGCGATGAACTTGCCTGTGAAGTTGTAGGTCATACAGATTTTGGCGGTCGTATTGTAGAATTCAAATTTGATGGTATCTTTGAAGAAATCTTGGATAGGTTGGGTGAAACACCACTTCCTCCATATATTCATGAAAAATTAGCAGATAAAAATCGCTATCAGACAGTATATGCACGAGAAGAAGGCTCAGCAGCGGCACCGACAGCAGGTCTTCATTTTACCAAGGAACTATTAGCCGAAATAAAAGAAATGGGCGTAAATTTAGCTTTTGTAACACTTCATGTAGGTCTTGGTACTTTCCGCCCTGTAAATGTAGATAATATAGAAGATCATGTAATGCATAAAGAATTTTATCATATTGAAAAAGAAGCAGCAGATATCATCAATCAGACTAAAGCTAATGGCGGTAGAGTAATTGCTGTAGGTACGACATCTATTCGTACTTTGGAATCAGCTGCTAAAGAAGATGGCTCTATCTCTCCAATTGCAGAAGAAACAGGCATTTTCATTTATCCTGGCTATAAATTTAAAATTGTAGATGCGATTGTCACTAATTTCCATTTGCCAAAATCAACTTTAATCATGTTAATCAGTGCTTTTGCTGGCAGAGAATATGTACTTTCCGCCTATGAAGAAGCGGTAAAAGAAAAATACCGTTTCTTTAGTTTTGGCGATGCTATGTTTATAGAATAAAATAGTTATTTTTAGGAAAATTTTCTTTTTGGTTTATTTTTCTTTCATTTAAAAGAAAAATGAATAAATATATTTATCTTGGAGGACTAATGAAACCGGCAATTACTTATGAACTCATAAAACAGTGCCCACATACTGGTGCACGTGCAGGTCGTATTCATACACCACATGGTAGTTTTGATACACCTATTTTCATGCCTGTAGGAACTCAGGCTAGTGTTAAGACTTTATCCCCTGAAGAATTAAAAGAAATGGGTGCAGGAATTATTTTAAGTAATAACTATCATTTATTTTTGCGTCCTGGCTCTAAGCTTGTGAAAGAAGCAGGCGGTTTGCATAAATTTATGAATTGGGATAGAGCTATTTTGACAGATAGTGGCGGATTTCAGGTATTTAGCTTAGGTGATTTACGCAAGATATCTGAAGAAGGTGTAACATTCCGTTCTCATATTGATGGTTCTAAAAAATTCTTATCTCCAGAAATCGCTACACAATCTCAGATGGATTTAGGTGCAGATATAATCATGGCATTTGATGAATGTGTGCCATATCCTGCAGATTTTAAATATACTCGTGAGTCCATGGAGCTTACGCTTCGTTGGGCACAGCGTTGTAAAGATACGATGACAAATCCAAATCAAGGTTTATTCGGTATTGTACAAGGTGGTATGTATAAAGATTTACGTATCGAATGTGCCAATCGCTTAGTGGATATGGATTTCCCTGGATATGCTGTTGGCGGTCTAAGTGTTGGTGAACCAAAAGAAATGATGTATGAAATGCTTGATATCACTTTAGAACATTTACCACAAAATAAAGCACGTTATTTAATGGGTGTAGGTACACCAGATTGTTTAGTTGAAGGTGTAATGCGTGGTATAGATATGTTTGACTGTGTATATCCTACTCGTGTAGCTAGAAATGGAACAGCTATGACATGGAATGGTCGATTAGTTATAAAAAATGCACAGTATGAGCATGATTTCCACCCAATTGATGAACATTGCAATTGTTATACTTGCAGAAATTATTCTAGAGCATATATTCGTCATTTAGTTCGCGTAAATGAAATTTTTGGTTTACGTTTGTTGACTATTCACAATTTACATTTCTTGATTGATTTCATGAAACAAATGCGTCAATCTATTATGGAAGATAGATTCCCAGAATTTTATCGTAAATTTACAGCTAATTTCTCATTTAATGCAAAATCTGTGTAAATTTTGAGGAATATTTGTAAATAAATAAAGGTATTATGCTATACTATAGCTAATATAAAATAAGTTAATATAATTTTTTATGATGAGGAGAATTTTTTTATGAGTGATTCAATGATGGCAAGTCTTTATTCTTATGGGCCAATAGTATTAATGGTAATAATTTTCTATTTCTTACTTTATCGTCCACAGAAAAAACAACAGAAAAAACGTAATACAATGATGGATAATTTAAAAGTAGGACATCGCATTTTAACTATAGGTGGTATCCATGGGGAAATTACTTATATTGATTTAGAAAAATCTGATTTCATTAGAATTAGAATTGCTGATAATGTAGAAATTAAAATCAGCAGTGCTGCTGTAGCTAGAGATTTAACTCAGGAAAAAACAGATGCTAACCCAGCTAGCAAATAAGAAAAAAGTTCAACGCAAAGAGCTTTTACACAAAAGAAGAGCTTTAACATTAGAGCAAAAAAGAGAATATTCAAAGCAAATAACGCAAAAAATTGTGGAACTTGCTGAATATAAAAATGCTGATATATGTTTTATGTATGCTTCTATGCCTGATGAATTTCAGACAAAAGAATTAATAACAAATGCTCTTAAGGCAGGCAAACATATTTGCCTGCCTTATATTACTGATAAAAATATGAAGATTATGCAAGCGACTTTAATTAATTCTTTAGATGAATTGATTAGAGGCGAGTATGGTATTTTAACAGTTAGTAAAGAAAATCTAAATATTGTAAAACCACAAGATATAGATTTTATTTTAGTGCCTGCTGTAGGACTAGATAAAAAAGGTTATCGACTCGGTATGGGCGGTGGCTATTATGATAGATATTTAGTTCAGGCTATTAAGGCTAAAAAAATAGCAGCAATCTATGATTGTCAATTGGTCGATGAAGTGATCAAAGACGATTATGATGTCAAAGTGGATATGATTTTGACAGAAAATAATATTATAAAATACAGGTAATCATAAGGATATTGGGGGAAGAAATTTTGAAACAAAATCCTTTATTGAAATTATTAGCGGTAATTATCGTTATCGTTGGTGTTTTTGCTGCATTTATAGCACCATTAGCTAGCTCAATAAGACAAGGTTTAGACCTTCAAGGTGGTACACATGTCGTTTTAGAAGGTGTAGATACAGAGCAAGCACAAGTTAATGATGATGCTATGAACCGTGTAGTAAAAATCATGGAAAAACGTGTAAATGAACTTGGTTTGACAGAACCAATCATTCAGCGTGAAGGCGAACGCCGTATTATCATCGAGCTTCCTGGTGTTAAAGATCCAGATAAAGCTATTGCCGTGCTTGGTAAAACAGCTATGCTTGAATTCAAAGATGAAGAAGGCAATACTGTTTTAAGTGGTACAGATTTAAAAGATGCTAGAGAACAAACTACACAAAATAATCAAAATGAAGTAGCTATTGAATTCACTGATGAAGGTGCTCAAAAATTTGCAGAATTGACTTCTGCAAATGTAGGCAGAACAATTGCTATTTTACTTGATGGTGAGGTTTTAACAGCACCTCGCGTTAATGAACCAATTACTGGTGGTAAAGCGGTAATCACAGGTTCTAGAAATCTTGAAGAAGCACATAATTTAGCAGTGCTTTTACGTTCTGGTGCACTTCCTGTAAAAGTAGATATTATAGAAACTCGTACAGTTGGGCCAACACTTGGTCAAGATAGTAAAGATAAAAGTGTATTTGCCTTCACAGTTGGTGTAGGTGCTATCTTCGTATTTATGTTACTTTTCTATCGCGTTTCTGGTTTAATTGCCAACTTAAGCTTAATGGCTTATGTAGTAATTTTGTTATTTGTACTTAAATTATTAGATGCTACGCTCACACTTCCAGGTGTCGCGGGTATCATCTTGTCCATAGGTATGGCAGTCGATGCCAATGTACTTATCTTTGAACATTTTAAAGAAGAAGTACGAGCAGGAAAAACGCTTCGTATGGCTATGGATTCTGGTTTTAAACGTGCATTCACAACAATATTTGACTCGAATTTGACTACAATTATTGCAGCAGTTGTATTATTCTTCTTTGGTACAGGGCCAATTCGTGGTTTTGCTATTACTTTAGGTCTTGGTGTTGTCATCAGTATGTTTACAGCTATTACCTTGACACAGTTCATGCTCAAGCACTTAATTGCAGCAAAATTATTCACTGATCCACGTATTTATGGTGTATCTTTAAGTCATAAAGCAAAGGACGGTGACATGAAATAATGGCTAGATTTGATATTATTGGTAGACGTAAGATATGGTATGCGATATCTTCAGTATTGATTATTGCCAGCCTGTTTTTCATGGTAACTCGTGGCTTTAATATGGGAATTGATTTTACAGGTGGTACTATTATAGATTTACGCTTTGAAAAAGCTGTAAATATAAATGATGTGCGTGATGTTTTAAATGAATATAATTTAAGCAATAGTACAATACAGCTTTCAGGTGAATCTAGTTCAGCTACAGAATCTGAAAATGTAATGATAAGAACTGTAGATTTAGAAGAACAAGAACGTAAAGAAGTAATGGCAGCATTGACAGATAAATTGGGAACATATCAAGTGCTTCGTGAAGAAAAAGTCGGTGCTACTATGGGTACTGAGCTTATCATGAATGCAATATATGCTACAATTATTTCATGGTTATTGATCATTGCCTATGTATCTTATCGTTTTGAATTTAAATTTGGTATTTCAGCAGTATTGGGCTTAGCACATAATGTAATTATCGTACTGGGTGCATTTGCTCTTACTCAGCGTCAAATTGACTCTTCATTTGTAGCGGCATTGCTTACAATTATTGGTTATTCTATAAATGATACAATTGTTATTTTTGACCGTATTCGTGAAAATCTAAAATTGCACTTTAGAAAAAATGGCGATATTGTAGAACTTGTAAATACAAGTATTTATCAGACGATGACTCGTTCAATTTATACTGTATCTACAGTATTATTCACTACATTTGCTTTATATTTCTTTGGTGGAGATACGACGAAAGATTTTGCGTTTGCGTTATTAATCGGTTTCTTCTGCGGTGCATATACATCTATATTCATTGCCAGTCCACTTTGGGTTACATTTAGAAGATATTCTGATAAAAAACGTTTAGCAAAACGCATGGCAGATACTGGTAAATAATAAAAATAAAAGCTAAGATTAATGATGATAAAACCATTAATCTTAGCTTTTTTAATTGAGTTTGCGAAAATCAAGTGGAGTTATTCCTGTAAATTTTTTAAACATAGCAATAAAATGGCTGGTATCTAAAAATCCTACTAATTGAGAAATCTGTTGAATTTCCATGCGTTGATGAGTTAGTAATAATTCTTTTGCTTTATTGATGCGATAATTTGTCAGATATTTATAGACAGAGCAACCTAAAAATTTAGAGAATAAACGCGATAAATATTGCGGTGTGACATATACTTGTTGGCTTAATTTTTGCACTGTGATTTCACTAGCATAGGAAGTTTCGATTTCTTTAATTACCGGTAATACATATTTTTGATATAAAGGTTCATTCAATAAATTAAAAGCTGAATTATCTATAAAATTCATTAATAGATGATAACTAGCTAAAGAAAAATATTTTGCATCAGTAGAAGGATTCTCATATTGAGATATCATATCAAATAATTCTTTTGCAATAATAATACCTTGTTCTTTAGGAATAAAAATGATTTGTTTATTACCTAATGCTTGAGAAAGACTACTTTCCATAGTTCCTGTAAAGGTAATAAACATGGTAAACCATTCATCTGTTTTTTTAGCATAGGAATGAGGTATAAATGGAGCAATTAAAATACCTTCATTTTCATTTAATAAATACGATTTACCTTGAATTTCTATTTTACCAACACCTTTTTCTGTTTGGAGATAATGGTATAATGGATAACCATTTGGTCGATAGATTGGTACTTGATCCCAATGATTGCCAATTGTATCAAATGTAATTGGCTCATGAAGTAATGTTTTACGAATTTTTATAGGCATAAAATCACCTTGTTTCAAAATATTATATTATTTAGTTTAACATGTTACACATTTTTCTGTCTATTCATAATATAATTATTTTTGTCGCGTGGCAATGTTAAATTATCATTAATCATTGGAATAAATATTGATAGTTTATTAATAGTTTTTAGAAAAATCGTTTAATTGGATTATTTTATCAATTAGGGGGATTAAAATGCAAATTAGTATAAAAAATAGAAATTATTTTGCTTTAAGTGCAGTTAGCTTTTTACATTTATTTGCATGGTCAGCAGCTATGTCATTTTTTGCTATTTGGCTTGGTCAGCATTTAGGTATAGGAGCAACTAAGACAGGATTATTATATTCAGCTAATGCTCTAGCAGCATTATGTATGCAACCAGTTTTAGGATTTATTTCTGATAAAATTGGATTGAAAAAAACATTGTTATTTACTATTTTGATAATTTTATTATTAATTGGACCATTTTTTATTTATATTTATGGACCATTACTTGTTTCTAATTTTTATTTAGGTGCTATTTTAGGAGGTATTTATCTAGGTTTTATTTTTAATGCAGGATATGGTGTTATTGATTCATATATAAATAAAGTTTCTATTAAATATGGTTTTGAATATGGCCGTGCTAGAATGTGGGGATCTTTTGGATGGGCAGCGGCTACATATACAACTGGCATTGCTATGAACATTAATCCTAATTTAGCATTTGTATCAGCATCTTTAGCTGCCTTAATTGCAATTATTTGTTTATCAATGGCTAAAGTAGAAATATCTGATGTAGAAATGAAAAAAGCAAATTCTGTTTCACTAAAGGATATTAAACATTTATTACAAAATAAAGACTTTTTATTTTTATTATTTTTTATGATAGGTGTTGGTTGTGTATATGATGTATATGATCAACAGTTTGGAGTATATTTTGTATCACAATTTGAATCACAAGCTGAGGGAAATCGTTGGTTTGGAGATTTAGGAGCAATTCAGACTTTTTTTGAAGCTATTTTCTTATTCGTAACACCTGTAATAGCTAATAAATTAGGAGCAAAAAGAACATTAATTCTTGCAGGTACTATTATGTCTATACGTATAATAGGATCTTCTTTGGAATGGGGTCCACTTTGGATTGCGGCAGTAAAATGTATTCATTCGTTTGAAAAACCATTATTTTTAGTTGGACAATTTAAATATATTTCTAAAAATTTTGATTTAAGATTATCAGCTTCTATTTATCTTGGTTGTTTATGTACAAGTTCTATTTGTGCAAGTATATTTTCTCCATTTTTTGGCAGTATGTATGAAAGTATAGGGTTTTCACAATCATATTTGTATATTGGTATTGTAGCAGGAATTTGTACGTTAATTTCACAAAAATTATTAATTAGTGATAATAAGCGTGTTATTGATTATAAAGAAATAATTCTTGCAGAAGAAAAAATGCAAGAACAGCGAAATAAAAAATAGATAAATAGTGAAATTGAAAGAGGTTTTATTTTGAAAAATTATCAGATTAATTTAAAAAAAGAGTTAAATAGTATTTATCCAACTTTGGAGCATTTACAAGGTGTTAATCCTAATGGAGAACATATTAGTTTTACTAATCATTATATGATGAAAGATGAAAAACCATTTTTTGGTATTTGTGGTGAGTTTCACTATAGTAGATATAATTTTCATAAATGGGAAGATGAAATAATTAAAATGAAAATGGCAGGGATAAATATTATTCCTACTTATATCATTTGGAATCATCATGAAGAAATAAAAGGACAATTTAGATGGGATGGCTCATTTAATATTCGTTACTTTGTAGAACTTTGTAAAAAACATCAAGTAGAAGTTATTTTGCGTATAGGTCCATTTGTACATGGTGAGGCTAGAAATGGAGGACTTCCAGATTGGTTATATGGTGAGCCTTGTAATGTGCGTTCTAATGATGAAAGATATTTATTTTATGTAAAAAGATATTATCAAGAAATTGGCAATCAAGTACGTGGATTATTTTATAAAGATGGTGGTCCTATTATTGGTGTTCAGTTGGATAATGAATATTGTCATGCTGGTGCACCTTGGGAGATGACTACAGGTACTAGTAATGAATGGATTAATAATGGTAGCTATGATACAAGTGTAGAAGAACATCATCATCATATAGAAATTTTAAAAGAATTTGCTATTGAAGCAGGAATGATAGCACCTATTTATACAGGAACTGGTTGGGGTGGAGCACAAGCATCACCAGATACTGTACTTCCATTGTGGGGTGGTTATGCTTTTTGGCCATGGATTTTTTACGATGAAAGTATAAAAGAACATCCAGTAACTCCAGAATTTATTTATCGTAATTATCGTAGGCCTACTTATAATTTTGAACCGACTTATGATCCGACTACAGTGCCTTTTGCTTGCTGTGAAATGGGTGGAGGGATGACTGTATTTTATAAATATCGTTTTCAATTACCATATCATAGTGTAGAAGCTATGGCTAATATAAAAGTTGCAGGGGGTTGTAACTTCGTTGGTTATTACGTATTTCATGGCGGATCTAATCCTTTGGGATTAAAAATACCATACTTAAATGAAAATGCTACCCCAAAAATTTCTTATGATTATCAAGCTGCAATTGGAGAATTTGGTCAAGTTCGTGAATCTTATGCTAGACTAAAGAGATTGCACTATTTCTTTAATAGTTTTCAAAAGGAATTTTGTCCTACTCAGACTATTTTACCAGAAGGGGCAGAAGACATTTTACCTACTGATGTGGAACAGTTACGTTATGCCGTACGTATAGATAAAAATAAAGGCTTTATATTCATTAATAACTATCAAGATCATTTAGTTTCTCCAGATAAAAATGATTTTAATTTAACTTTATCTTTATCTGATGAAACATTAACTATTCCAGAAAAGAATAATCTGAGTTTAGCTTCAGAAGAAAGTTGTATATTGCCATTTAATTTGACTTTAGCAGGATTGACTTTAAAATATGCTACTACACAATTAATTACAAAATTTGCTAAAGATGATGTAGAAAATTATTTCTTCTTTATGCCACAGGGTATGAAACCAGAATATTGTTTTGTTAATGATAGTATCAGCAACATAGAAATTTCTCAAGGAACAATTATTAAAGAAAATAATAAATTATTTATTGAACCGATTAGTACAGATTTATCTAAATTAGTAATTACTACAGTATCTGGTAAGATAATTAATATATATACTTTAACTAATTATCAAAGTTTAAATTTCTGGAAATTTGAAGTAGCAGGAGATACTAAGGTACTTTTATCTGAAAATCCAATTCTTGTAGATAATGATAATATTCGTGTAGAAGCAAATACAAATGCTATTATTATACAAACTATTGATGGATTAACAGACGATTTAATGAGAAATATTTGTAAAATAGATGAAACTGATTTATTAAAAACATATAAATTTACTAAATCAGCTAAATCTATACCATTTACTACAGAAAAAATTGGCAAAGGTAAGGTTTTATTGCATATAGATTATACAAATATGCGAGATCTAAAAGAGGCTATTTTAAAAATAGATTATCAAGGTGATATTGGATATGCTTTTGTAAATAATGAATTAGTAGCAGATAATTTTAATAATGGTGCAAGTTGGGAAATTGGTTTGGATAATATCTATAGAAAAATTCCAAATGGCGATATTTATATTAGTATTTCTCCATTAAAAGAAAATCAAATAATAAAAAGTGATTCACCAATGGCTGCTCGTAGTGAAGAAACTAGTAATGAAATTGTATCGATAGATAAAATTAGCATAGAAGCTATTTATGAATTTATTTTATAACTTTGAGCATAAGAATATATTTGGTTTAGAGAGGTTTTAACTTATGAGTTATATATTAAATAAAAAATTATTATGTTCATTAGCTATAGCTGGAACAATGATTAATTCTACAGCTTTTGCTAGTGAAAACCCTTTTGCTACAGTACCTAAAGATTATTGGGCATATACAGCAGTGGAACATTTAGTAGAAACAGGTTTAGTAGATGGTTATAATTTGACAGATTTTCATGATAAAAAAGTGGTGGCTCGTTATGATTTAGCACAATTTGTAGCTAGAGCAATGGCAAATGAAAATAGAGCAACAGCAGAAGATAAAGTAATACTCAATAAATTACAACAAGAGTATAGTAATGAATTAAAGATTATGATGGTAATGCCAGCAGAACCAGCGCCAGTAAAAGAAGAGCCACAAGCTACAAATAATTTCTTCGACAATGGAAAAATTAAGTGGTTTGGTGATGCACGTATTCGTTATCAAACAAATTATAAAGCGGATACTCCAAAGGGTTATACAGCTAATGTAGCTGATAAAGATAGAAAAGATAAAAGAAGTAATCGTATTCAAGAACGTTTACGTTTAGGTTTTTATGCAGAACCAGATGAGAATTTATCTGTTTTAGGTAGAGTAAAATTAGAAAATACGACTAATGATGATAATGGATATACTAATAATGGTGATAGTGGAGCACATGGTAGTGCAAATTTAGATTTATTAGCATTGACTTGGAAACAGATGGATACATCTGTAACCTTAGGTCGTCAGAATTTAAATATTGGGCAAGGTCTTATTTGGTGGGATAATCCAGTTGATGGTATTATGGTAACTCAAGATTTGGGAAATAATTCGCTTATTTCTGCAGGATGGGGAAATTTAACTGCGGAAAATTGGAAAGATTATTCTATGAATGCTTTTATTGCTAATGCACAGATTGGAGTAGATGATAATACTAAATTTACTTTAGGTTATTTAAAAACAAATAGCAATGAAAATACATTGTGGAATAATCATAAAAATCAATGGAATTGGATTGAATCAAGTGAAAATCCATATATGTTAGAGCAAATTGCTTATGGTATCAATACACAACTCAGTGATAAATGGAATTTAACAGCAGAAGCTGTAACTAATAGAGCATCAGGTCTTCCAGATGGAGCACAAAAAAATGGTTGGTGGACTAGACTTACTTATGGTAATTTGAAATGGGATACCAAAGATACTTGGAAAGTTTATGCTGATTATATGAGTTTAGGAAATTATAGTGTAGATTCTACTGGTTGGGCACATATTTTAAACACTCCAGGTGGTGATGGTCTTGGTGGTAATGGTGAAAAAGGTTATGGATTAGGTATTAGTTATATGCTTGCGGATAATACTAATTTGGAATTTAATTGGTATAAATTGCGTCCATATGATAGTAATTACTCAGGGTTCTCTGATTATTATGATATGTATAATTTAGCACTTAATTATAGTTTCTAATAAAAGGTGTGTAGTTTATGAAAAATAATAAATTAAAAAAAGTAATTTTGTCAGCAATAACAGCTACAATGATTTCTTGTTCCTTACCGTTTACAGCACTAGCAGCAGTACAAGTAAATCCTATAGAAAATTTATCTACGGATTTTATCAAGGGTGCGGATGTTTCTATTATGCCAGAATTAGAACGAAATGGTACTAAATTTTATGATAATGGCATAGAACAAGATGGACTCACTATTTTAAAAAATCATGGTATAAATTGGATTCGTGTTCGTATTTGGAATAATCCATATGTCGTAGGACCAGAAGGTGTCGGCGGTGGTAATACAGATGAAGCTAAGGCTATTGAAATGGCAAAACGAGCTAAAGCTTTAGGTATGAAAGTTCTTGTAGATTTTCATTACAGTGATTTTTGGGTGGACCCAGGTCAACAGAAAAAACCGGATGCTTGGAAAAATGATAGTGGTGATAAATTAGTAGATGATGTTTATGCTTATACTGCTAAAGTAATGCAAGATTTTAATGCTCAAGGTGTAACACCAGATATGGTACAAGTGGGCAATGAGCTAAATAATGGGATGTTATGGCCAGAAGCACAACTTACAGAGGATAATCCTAATGGATATAAATTTTTAGCAAAATTATTAAATGCAGGTTTACAAGCTGTACATGATAATGATAAAGATAATAAAGTTAAGACAATGATACATTTAGCTGGTGTAGATGTAAATTTATATCATACTTTTTTTGATAATTTAATTGTAAAAAATAAAGTGAATGACTTTGATATAATTGGTATGTCATTTTATCCATTTTGGCATGGTACAATGGACGATTTAAAAAATACAATGAATGATGTTAGTGCCAAATATAATAAAGATGTAATAGCTGTAGAAACTGCTTTTGGTTATACTTTAGAAGATGCCGATTTTGAGAAAAATAATTTTGGAACAAATGAAGAAAAAGTCGGTGGTTATAAAGCTACAGTGCAAGGACAAGCAACAGGATTGCGTGACGTTATGGCAACTGTTGCTAGTGTAAATGATAATCGTGGGTTGGGGATATTTTATTGGGCTCCAGATTGGGTTATCAATGAAAAAGTAGGTTGGAAGTCTAATGGTGGTGGTAATGGTTGGGATAATTTAACATTATTTGATACAAAGGGAAATGCACTTGAATCTATGGATACATTTAACTTAGTATCAGACCCAAATAATCAGTATATAGAGCCACAAGTTACAGCGATAAATACAGTTGATGTAAAAGATGTTAGTTTATATAGTAATGTAGATTTACCACAGACAGTAGGTGTAGTTTATTCTAATGATGCAGTAAAAAATATGTCTGTTAAATGGGATGTTGCCAAACCAATTTTTGCAAAACCTGGTAATTATACGATATCAGGAACTGTGGAAGGATTAGCACAAAAGGCTATAGCTAATATTGAAGTAAAAAATAAAATGAATTTAGTCTTAAATGGTAATTTTGAAAATGAAACATTAAATGGCTGGGATATTGTAGGTGATAGTTCAGCAATAAATTTAGCTTGGAATCAAGGAGATGTACGTGATAAATGTGCTATGCACTATTGGAATAATAAACCATTTAATGTGATTATTAAACAAAAATTAAAAGGTCTTTCTGATGGAAAATATACTTTATCTTGTTGGACACAAGGAAATGGTTTAGCTTCCAAATATCAATTATTTGTAAAACAAAATGGTGTAGAAATGACTACTGATATTAAAGATGATGGCTGGAATAGATGGCATCAGACTTCAATTAAAAATATTGAGGTTAAAAATGGTGAAGTAGAAATTGGCTTCATTTTAAATGGTAGACCTGACACATGGGGTTCTATAGATGATATAGAATTTTATGTTCAAAAATAAAATCCTAATAAAATTATTTTTGGAGAAGTTAGATAACTTCTCCTTTTTTTGTTTCTAAATCTTATAATTTATAGTTCAACATCTTATATTTTTTTTGATAATATTAGTATATAATTAAATATATAATAAGAAAAAATTTTTTGATAATTTAATTATTTTTAGTTTAAATTTCAATGTAAACGTTTACGATAAAAATATTTTTCGAAAATAAAAATGAGGTGTTATTTATTTATGGAAGAAAAGATTTTTGATATAAGCAAATTGGCAGACTCAACATATTTTGCAGATAATCGTCTACCTGCACATAGCGACCATCATTATTATGCTAATGAAGAAGAAATGCTCAATGAAGAAATGTCCATGCGTCAATCTTTAAATGGATTATGGTATTTCTCTTATGCAAAAAATTTAGCATCTCGTATTGAAGGTTTTGAAAAAGCAGATTATAACTGCAAAATTTGGGATACAATTCGTGTTCCAGCACATATTCAAATGGAAGGTTACGGCAAACCTCAATATACAAATGTAGCTTATCCTTGGGACGGTCATGAAGAATTAAACGAAGGCGAAATTCCAACAGAAAATAACCCTGTAGCATCTTATGTAAAATATTTTACAGTACCACAAGGCTGGAAGGAAGTTTTTGTATCTTTCCAAGGTGTAGATAATGCTATGGCTTTATGGCTTAATGGTAAATTTGTAGGTTATAGCGAAGATAGCTGTACACCATCAGAATTTGATTTAACACCTTATCTCGTTGAAGGTGAAAATAAATTAGCAGTACAAGTTTATCGTTTTAGCTCTGCTAGCTGGATTGAAGACCAGGATTTCTGGCGTTTTAGCGGTATTTATCGCGATGTATATCTTTATACAAAACCACAAGTTCACGTTGATGACTTATTCATTCATGCAACTCCTTGCAATGATTATAAAGATGGTAAATTATCTATTGATTTCAAATGGAATAATAAATGTGCTAAAAAATTAGCAGTTAAATTAGTAGATGATGAAGAAAATGTAATAATTGATACAGTTCAAGAAATTACAGGTGCTACAAGCGTATTTACAGCAGACGTTAAAAATGTAAAACTTTGGAGTGCTGAATATCCAAATCTTTATAAAGCTACTTTCACTGTAAAAGATGAAAATGATAATGTAGTGGAAATCATTCCACAAAACATTGGTTTTAGAGAATTTAAAATGGACGGCAATATCATGAAAATCAATGGTAAACGCATTGTATTCAAAGGTGTTAACCGCCATGAATTCGATTGTTACTATGGTCGTGCTATTCCTGAAAGCAAAATCGCTCACGATTTAGATATTATGAAATTAAATAATATCAATGCTATCAGAACATCTCACTATCCAAATAACAGCAAATTATATGAACTTTGCGATATCTATGGTTTCTATGTAATTGATGAAACAAATATGGAAACACATGGTTCTTGGCAAATTCGCGGAAGTGTACGCTGTGATAAAAATACTGTACCAAATGATCATCCACATTGGCATGAAGCTGTATTGGATAGAGCAAAATCCATGCTTGAACGCGATAAAAACCATGCTAGTATCATTATTTGGTCTTGTGGTAATGAATCTTATGGTGGTAAAAATATCTATGATATGTCTGAATACTTCCGTAAAGCTGACCCATCTCGCTTAGTTCATTATGAAAGCATTTGCTGGGACCGTGTTAATGAAGCAAGTGGAAAAATGGTATTGGCTATGCCTGATGAACGTCGTTATGATGGTACAAGCGACATGGAAAGCCAGATGTATACAAAAGTAACACAGATAAAAGAATTTTTATCTAAATATAGAGAAAAACCATTTATTTGCTGTGAATATACTCATTCCATGGGTAACAGTAATGGTGGTATGCATAAATACACTGATTTAACTGATGAAGAACCATTATATCAAGGCGGATTTATTTGGGACTTTGCAGACCAAGCTATCTGGACTAGAGATTTATATGGCAATGATGTAATGAATTATGGTGGCGATTTTGGCGATAGACCATGCGATTATAACTTCTCTGGTAATGGTATCGTATTTGCAGATCATGCACCAACTTCTAAATTACAAGAAGTTAAATTCAATTATCAAAACTTCACACTTATTCCAAGTGAAACTGGTGTAAAAATCATCAATAAATCTTTATTTACAAATACAAGTGATTATGACTTAATCATTTCCTTAGCTAAAGATGGTAAAAATGTTTGGCAGAAAAAATTAACTGCTGATATCAATGCAGGTCAAACAGGTGAAGTGGCTTATACATTACCTACATTTGGCGCAGGTGAATATGTAGTTACAGCTTCTTTAGTATTGAAACAAGCAACTATTTGGGCAAATTGTGGCCATGAAGTAGCTTTCGGTCAATATGTATTCACAAAAGAAGGCAAAGCAGATAAAAAAGCAGTAGCTCCAATTAAAGTCGTTAAATCCGATTTCAATATTGGCGTAAAAGGCGAAGGCTTCAGCGTTATGTTCTCTGCTGATAGAAAAATGCTTACTTCTTATAAATATAATGGCGTAGAACTCATTGAAGAATTCCCTAAAATGAATTTCTGGAGAGCACCTATCGACAATGATAATGGTTGCGGTATGCCATTTGATACAGCTCAGTGGAAATTAGCAAGCATGTACACTAAATGCGTAGATATGCAAGTATCTGAAAATGGTACTGAATCTGCAACTGTAAAATACACTTATGAACTTGCAACAAGACCAGTAGCTCATGTAGTAGTAACTTATACTGTTACAGGTGATGGCGTAGTTAAAGTTGATATGGATTACAAAAAAGTAGAAGGACTTCCTGCTATTCCTGATTTTGGTATGCTCTTTACAATTCCTGTAGATTATGACCAGATCAAATATTATGGTTTAGGTCCATGTGATAATTATATTGACCGTAAACAAGGTGGAAAATTAGGTATCTTCACTACTACAACACAAGATGAAATTCAGCCATATTTAGTACCACAAGAATGTGGAAATCATTGTGATGTTCGTTGGTTTGAAGTAACAGATAGACGCGGTAGAGGTGTTAGAATTTCTTCTGCAACTCCATTTGAAGCTTCTGCTCTTCCATACAATCCACATGAAATTGAAAATGCTAGACATCATTATGATTTAGCTAGACCACATCATACAGTTCTCAGAGCTTCTGCTGGTATGTACGGTGTTGGCGGTGATGATTCTTGGGGTGCACCAACTCTTGATGAATATATTACTAAAAACGAAGATAAACACTTTTCCTTTGAATTTAAAGGTATTTAATTAAATTAGATAAATAAAAAAGGCGATGTCTTGATGAATAAAATCATCTTGATATCGTCTTTTTCTTTTAGTTAGATTTCTTGATAAATTTGTGGCTATGGGTCGTTATATATACGCCTAAAATAATAAAGATACCACTTAAAATTTTTTGCAGAGTAATCGGCTCATTTAAGGTAAAATATGCAGAAATAATACCTACTACAGGTAATAAATTCAAAAATATAGCAGAATTACTAGCTCCTACTTTTTTAGTGCCTAAATTCCAACAAATCATAGCAGTTATACCGCCACCTAAAATAATAAATAAGAATGAATAAAGAGCGATAGGAGATAGCGGAACTATTTGTAAGCCTACACTATAATGGGCAAATATTGCTGTTAAGATAGAACCAAATAATCCAGACCAGGCAGTAGCGGATAAGACTGATATTTTTTTGAGTATAGGAATGCTGAGTAAAATATAAATGACCCAAGCTACTTCACCGATGAAGAAATAAATATCTCCTTTATTAAAATTCATTTGGGTAAAAGTAGTGATATTTCCTCCACTTAATAAATATAATGTACCTAAGAAAGAAATAATTATACCTGTTACTTGAATTGAATTTAAATGTTCTTTAAGAAAAATTCTAGCTAAAATAACAGTGATAACAGGAGCTGTAGTACTGATTAATGTCATATTACCAACAGAGGAATATTGTAGTCCTGTGAATTGAATACCATTACTTACTGTAATACCAAAAAAGCCCATTAAACATAAAGTTAATAGACATTTTTTTGGTGGTAAAAAATTTTTTTCATTTGTTATTTTCATGATAATGAATAAAATTATACTGACAATAAGAAATCTAAGAGGAATTATCGTTAAGATATTCATTTCTTGCGTTACTATTTTTATAGTAACAGGTTGAAATCCCCATAGAAGACAAGCGATAATTAGAAAACTATAAGCTTTGTGTTGCATTTTTCACCTAAATTAAATCATATTTGTCCTTTGTTTCTTCTAGTATCATATCGCGTCTTGTTTTTGATTCAACAAAATAATCATGAATGGCTTGGCGGTCTTTTTTAGCAATGGAAGTTATTACTCCACTTAAGATAGCTTGAAGCTGAGAGAGGTGCTCGATAATAGGCTCACTGTTAGAGATACATATATCTGCCCACATATCAGCATTAGAGGAAGCAATGCGCGTAGTATCTTTAAATCCACCACCAGCAAGAGTGATGCAAGATTCTAAATCGTTAGGGTTTTTATCTAAAAGATTAACTAGTGCAGCTGCTGTAATATGAGGAATATGACTGATGATAGAAGCACATCTGTCATGTTCTTCTAAAGTGAGAGTTGTAATATTAGCATTAGTTAATTTTATTAGATTGACGATTTTTTCAACTATTTTGGCTGGAGCACCTGTATCTTTGACGATTACATAACATTTATTATTAAATAAATCTTTATGAGCAGCTGTTACACCGCTTTTTTCACGTCCTGTCATAGGATGACCAGCTACATAATAGATATTTTCAGGAAGTAAATCCATGATTTGTTTGGCAATGAAGGATTTTGTACTGCCTGCATCTGTTAAAATTGCACCTGGTTTTAAATGTGGTAATATTTTTTTTACTAAAGGCACAATTTGTAATACAGGAGTGCTGAGGTAAATAATATCAGCACCTTGTACACATTCTATTGGGTCTAAAAAACCTTCATCAATTGCCTTTAAAGCTTTTGCTTCATGTAAAGATTTTTCAGTGCGAGTATTACCAGTGATGAAGATATCATCTTGTAATTTATCTTTTAGTGCCATACCGAAAGCACCACCGATAAGACCTACACCTAAAATGGCTAAATGTAATTTTGGTGTTTTTTCTGTATTCATAATGTTTTCCCCATCATTTGTGCAATCTGACGAACTTCCTGCATAACAACTGCAAAATTATCTGGTTTAAGTGATTGGTCGCCATCGCTTAGAGCTACTTCAGGATGTGGATGTACTTCAATCATTAAGCCATCAGCACCAGCAGCGATAGCAGCACGAGCCATAGGGCGAACCATTTGCCAACGACCAGTACCATGACTTGGGTCTACGATGATAGGCAAGTGAGATAATTCTTTAACAGCAGCTACAGCACTTAAATCTAAAGTATTGCGAGTGAATGTTTCATATGTTCTGATGCCACGTTCGCAAAGTACGATATTGTAATTGCCACCACTAGCGATGTATTCAGCAGCATTTAACCATTCACTGATTGTAGCACTGAGACCGCGTTTTAAAAGTACAGGTTTATTTGTATGACCTACTTCTTTTAATAATTGGAAGTTTTGCATATTGCGGGCACCGATTTGGAGCATATCAGCGTATTTGCAAATCATATCTAAATCGTTGATATTTACGATTTCAGTTACAACGTTGAGACCTACTTCATCAGCTACTTCACGAAGCATTTTTAAACCTTCTTCAGCTAATCCTTGGAAATCATATGGAGAAGTACGAGGTTTAAAAGCACCACCGCGTAAGAATTGTGCACCGCAAGCTTTTACAGCTTTAGCAGCTTCAAGTAATTGTTCTTTGCTTTCAACAGCACAAGGGCCAGACATGATAGCGAGATGACTACCACCAATTTTAGCACCATTTACATCGATAATGCTATCTTCTTTTTTGAAATCACGACTGACTAATTTATATTTTTCAGTGATGGAAACAGTTTTTTCTACACCGCCAAAACTATTCATCTGCAATGTAGCAATTTTTTTCTTATCACCGATAACACCGACGATAGTGCGAGAAGAACCTTGAGAGAGATGAAAGTCTAAGCCTGCGTCAGTAATTTTATTTTTTACAGCTTCTAATTCAGCATTTGTAGCTTCTGGTTTCATAACGATAATCATAATATGTATTCCTCCTAAATTTTAAATAACTTAAATATATTTTTGTTTAAAAATAAATACAAAAAAGCTCGCCCCTAAATAGGGACGAGCTGTAATTAACCCGTGGTACCACCCTTCTTGCTAATAGCAAGCCACTTTATTCAGGTACTAACATACCCTAGCCTATGATAACGGTGGCATTCCGACTAAGCCTACTAAATAAATGTTCAGCCAGTAGCTCACAGGTGTATTTCTATTTGCTTCATTATTATGTCGCACCAAACCATAACTCTCTGAAAACTTCGCAAATATACTTTTCCTGTTCATTGCATTTATCTATGTCTAATACTATAAACATAAAATCTTTTTTTGTCAATATTAATTTTTATAAAATTTAATTTATGATTGTATAGTTGTAAATAATTAATATTTTCATTGCTAAAATAATGATAGAAGATACTTTTTATATTTATTGATTTGAGGATGATTATGAATAAATTTTTAGTGTAAAGATGAAAAAAAAATCTTTTTCTTTTGATTAAATTGTTGTTGATTAATTTTAAGATTTTTCTTAAAATGGAAATAAGTAATTTTATAATAAGGAGATTTTTATGAAGAATATTATTTTTGATATTGATGGTACATTGTGGGATTCTACTGATGTTGTAGCTGAAAGTTGGAATGAAGCTATATTAGAAAAAACAGGAGTTAAAGCAAATCTAGATGGCGATAAATTAAAAAAATTATTTGGTAAAACAATGGACGAAATTGGTCGAATTATATTACCTGATTTAGATGATGAAAAACGTGCAGAAGTATGTAAAGCTTGTTATGATTATGAAGATGCTTATTTAGAAAAAAAATCAGGAACTTTTTATGATGGTGTAATTGATACATTGAATAAATTGGCAGAAAATTATAATTTGTATATAGTAAGTAATTGTCAAGTTGGTTATATTGAAACGACTTTAAGATATGCCAATATGACAGATAAAGTAAAAGACCATTTATGTTATGGTGATACAGGTCTTCATAAGGGTGAAACTATTAAATTATTGATGAAAAATAACAATATAGATGAAGCTATTTATGTAGGCGATACACAAGGAGATTTTGAAGCTTGCGAGATAGCAGGTATTCCGATGATTTTTGCAAATTATGGTTTTGGCAAAGTGGAAAATCCAGCTTATATAATCAATGATATAAAAGAATTGCCAGCATTAATGGATGAATTAAATAAAAAATGAAATAAAACCCCTAGCAATTATTTATTGCTAGGGGTTTTGTTTTAAGCTCTTTTTTTGAGAGTATCTTTTAATAATTTATCACCAGCAATACCAGGATGTGTCATTTCACTTGGTGATAAAATAATATCGAGTTCTTCTTCAGTTAATAGATTTTTACTTAAGATGATTTCACGTACAGGTTTATTAGTTTGATAAGCTTCTTTAGCGATCATAGAAGCATTTTCATAGCCAATATGAGGAAGTAGTGCAGTGATAGTACCAACACTATGATTGAGCCAAGTAGAGCATTGTTTTTCATTTGCTTGTAAATCTATTAAAAGATTATCAACAAAGGTATTTACTGCATTGGTCATATATTTTATAGAATTAAATATATTAAAAGCTATTACTGGTTCCATGACATTTAATTCAAATTGACCATTTTCTACAGCAAGGCTGATTGTAGTGTCATTACCGATAATTTGGTAGCAAGTTTGATTTAAAACTTCAGCGATAACTGGATTTACTTTACCAGGCATAATGGAAGAACCAGGCTGACGAGCTGGCAATTTTAATTCATTTAAACCGCAACGAGGGCCAGAAGCCATTAGACGGAAATCATTAGCCATTTTTATGAGCATAAGAGCAGTATTTTTTAAGGCAGAAGAGATATCAGCAAAGCCATCGGTATTATTAGTAGCATCAATTAAATTTTTAGCGACATGAAAATCTTCTTCTGTTAATTCAGATAGAATTTTAGCTACTTCTGGAATATAATCTGGTTCGGCATTTAATCCTGTGCCGATAGCAGTTCCACCCATATTGATATAGTGTAAATTAATTAAGGCATGTTCAATGCGATTTAAACCACGATTTACACCAGAAGCATAAGCAGACATTTCTTGACCTAAAGTGATAGGAACAGCATCTTGAAGATGAGTTCTGCCCATTTTGAGTATATTTTTAAATTCATGAGCTTTTTTTTCTAATTCCCAAGATAAACGTTTTAGAGCAATTTTTAATTTACGTGATTTTAAAATGATACATAATTTTATAGCTGTAGGAAAAGCATCATTTGTAGATTGAGCCATATTAGCGTGATTATTTGGAGAAATAATATCATAGCGTCCTTTTTTTTCACCAATAATCTCTAAAGCTCGATTGCAAAGTACTTCATTCATATTCATATTGATAGAAGTGCCTGCTCCACCTTGGATAGGATCAACAATGAAATTGTCATGTAATTTACCCGCGATGATTTCATCAGCAGCTTTTATCAGGGCATTGGCAATTTTATTATCAAGACGAGCTGTTTTTAAATTTGCCATAGCAGCAGCTTTTTTTACTATAGCTAAAGCAATGATGAAATCTGGATCTAATTTTTGACCTGTGATATTAAAATTATGAGAACCTCTAAGACTTTGTACACCGTAATAAGCATTATCAGGAACTTCAAGTTCACCTAAAAAATCATGTTCTATACGCATTTTAATCGCCTCCGCGAAATATTATCTTCTTTACATGCATATTGTATCATGTATACAATGTACATGTAAAGACAAAAATAAATTTTCTTAAAATTATTTTAAATAAGTAGTATTTCACTACTTATTTATGGATTTTTTGGCTTAAGGAATTATTAAATCTTTGATTACAAAGAAATAGAGTGGAAAAATTATCAGTAAAAATATAATTGTTGTAGATAAAAATGAAGAGATAGCAATATTTACATTTAATTTATAGATGCTACAAGCAAGTACAGCGTTTATAGCTGTAGGAGCAGAAAAAGCAATAATCATGCTTCCAATTAGTACAGGATCGTTAAAGAGATAGATCAATACAAAATAAGCCATCAAAGGAAGTACGATGAATTTTACAATGATGATATCACTAGTCTTTTTGAGAAAATATTTAGCTTTATCAAATCTAGTGATGTAACCGACAGGAAATAAGCCTGCCCAAGCTCCAATATGTACTAGATAATTAAATATATCATAGCCAATTTGAGGAGTAGGAATATTATTAAAAGCTAGACAAAAACCGATAATCATAGCTAAAACTGGCAATTGATTAAGGTTAAATAGTAATTGGCGTATATTGATTTGATTTTTTTGATGATGTCTACGGCTGGCTTTTGAATGATAATAATTAGCTAAAGGAAAGCAAACACTTAATGTAAATAGAGTTTGAAACATTGCTACGATTTGAAGATAAGCAAATCCTTGAATGCCATAGACAATAAAAGCACATAACCCGGATAAAGTGCCGATATTAGATAACATGGAAGCCATCATATAAGCTCCACGGTCATTTAAGTTTTTATAACTAGAAGCAAAAGTATATTTGGCAATTATACCTGGAACTATACAAGCTAAAAAACCAAATATTGGAAGCCAAAGTAAATCCATGCTTATTTTTAAGGTCCAAAAACTTAAAAAAGATAAAATAGAGACGACTAAACGAATATTGATTTTTATGAGTTTATTACAAAAATCTTGTGTGATTACTTGATAGCGATAGCATAAATAACCTGCGACAAGGGGTGCGATTAGATCTGTAAATACAAATAGAAAACGAAGTTGAGCTTCATCCAAAATAAAATCCTCCTAAGAAAAGAGACCAGATATTATCTGGTCTCAATATAAATTAATATTCATAATCGTAAATATTATTTTCTGCAGAAATATCATTGTTAGATGGTGTAGTATTTATATTATAATCTGTATTTGTTGTAGATGATGTATTATCTGTAGTATCAGTAATATTAGAAGAAGTACTAGAAGTATTATCAGAAGCATCTGTAGTATTAGTGGAAGTATCTTCTTCATCTATTGGTGGTGTATTTACTTTAAAGTTATCTGCTAAGTTTGTTTGAATAGCATAAATATTAGTAGCTGTTTTTGTTTGAATATAAGATTCTGTACCAGCTGGTAAATCAATATCTTTACCGTTTACGAAAATACCACCAACTATACCGATAGGTCCTAAAAGTGCCATACCTGCAATACTTGCACCTGCTGCCATAGCTAGATTTTCAATTTCTTTTTTTGCTTTATCACCTAAAATAGTTTGAACATAAGTTCCATCAAAAGCTTGAATTTGTTGGAAATCTACATCAATTTCGCCATTACGACCGAAGTTTCTAGCACTTTTTACTTTGGTAACAACACCTTCACCAGGAGCTCCTGCTGCAATAATTAATTTTCCATTATAAATAACATCTTCAGCGGCTTGGAATTTTACTTTATCGCCAACTTTAGATGTTTCTGTATTAAGAGGTGTAACTAGTTTTATTTTTATCAGAGTATCAACTGGAATAGTTGTAGAAACAAGTGGAGTTTTGGTATCAGAATTGCCATAGGCAAGCATAGCCAAGTCATTCATGCGTTTTTGCAGTGTGCCAGTTATAGGTTTACCGTAAATTTGAGTTTCTAATGTAGTTATTCTATCAGTCAGAGATTTTATGGAAACATGACGACTTAAGAACCATTCAATACCATTCATTTGAGTGATAGCAGAAGGGCGAATACTGTTATCAAACATAGTGGAATATAAGGTGTTTATGCGGTCACTAAGTGCTGTTTTTGAACTGGAAGTTTTACCATAAAAATCTGTTTCTAAACGACTAATTCTATCTAATAGGGCACCAGTTTGTTCTTGTCCATATACAGATTGTTCAACTAAAAGTAATTTTGATTGTAAGTTAGTCGAATCTAAAACGCCATAATTGTAAGATGGAGGTTGAGCCGTATTTGTGCTATTTAAACTACCAGCCAAAACAGGTGTTCCAGAAGTAAATAGCAATGAAATACATAATCCAGTAGAAATAGCTTTTTTTAAGGACATACAAACCCTTCTTTCTAATGTTTATTTTAAATTTTACTGAGCTGCATTTGACGATTGACAAAATATACTGGTTGTAAATTTAATTTATCAAGTAATGTATAAGCTTCTTTAAAGGCAAAACCTATATTTTCTGGTTTATGTGCATCAGAGCCTATACTTACATATTTACCACCAAGCATAGCATAGCGTTCATATAATTTTAATAAAATAGATATATTATTAGAGTTATCAAAACGTCTAGTATTTAGTTCAGGCACAATACCTTTGTCAATGATTGTCTGCCAAAGAGTATCAATAGTGTCATGGAATTCTTCATAGCAAATATCTTTTTTTGCATATGGGGCATAACGACAAATATAATCAATATGGCCTAGTATATTAGCGAAATCATGTTGTTTGATTAATTTTATCATTGTGTTTAAATAGTTTAGATATACAGTATGCTTATCTTCAGTATAACAGGATTCATAAAATAAATCTTTACCCTCTAATAAATGCAATGAGCAAATAACTTGGTCAAAAGGAGCACTTTCGACAAATTTTTTACTTTGAATGAGAGTATGTTCTTGCATACCAACTTCTACACCTAAATAAAGTGTTTTTGATTGGTAGCTAGAATATTCTTGAAAATATTGTTGGGGGTTAAACTCATAGATATCATCACCAGGAAAATCATAATCTAAATGTTCTGTGAGTACTAAGCCTATATTTTGTTGTTTAGCACTTAAGATGGCATCTTCGATAGACATTTTAGAGTCAGCTGAAAATTTTGTGTGAAGATGAGTATCAAAAAGCATAATTATCACCTATTATTGTTAAACTTTTAATTTGTGATTATTATTTTTGTATAGCTTCATTTAAAGCTCTAGATAATTGGTCTGGACAAGAAGTTGGTCTCATACCACAATGAATGCCTTGACATCTTTCGATGACATCTTGAGCTTTTTGACCTTCAATCAATCTGCTGATACCTTGAAGATTACCATTACAACCGCCGATGAATTCAACGTTATGAATGATATTATTATTATCAAGACTAAAATTTATTAATTTAGAACAAGTACCAGAAGTTTTATAAGAAAAATTTTTCATAAGAAATCACAATCCTTTATTTTTATAGTATATATATTGTTTATTATTATTTGTATTATTATAAAATGACAATTCGTTGTTTGTAAATAATTTCTTGATATTTAGAGATAAATAAGGCAAAATATATTAAGTATAAATAAAATTGTGAGCGATTTTGTATATAGAGGTGTAAATAATAATGAAAGTTGCAATGATAGGAACAGGTTATGTTGGATTAGTTACAGGAACTTGTTTTGCTGCCACAGGAAATAATGTCACTTGCGTTGATGTAGTAACAGAAAAGATCGAAGATTTAAAACAAGGAATAATTCCTATATATGAGCCGGGTTTAGAGCAAATGGTAAAATCAGCTCAACAAAGAGGAAATTTAAAATTTACGACAGATATAAAAGAAGCTTTAAAAAATAGTGATATTTGTTTTATTGCAGTAGGTACACCTATGGGTGAAGATGGTAGTGCAGATTTACAATATGTAATGAATGCAGCACGCGAAATCGGTCAATATATGGTACATGATATGTATATAGTGGATAAATCTACTGTGCCAGTAGGTACTGGAGATAAAGTAAAAGCTGTAATTCAAGAAGAATTGGATAAACGCGGCAGTAATTTAAAATTTGATGTCATATCTAATCCTGAATTTTTAAAAGAGGGTAATGCTTGTCAAGATTTTATGCATCCTGATAGAGTGGTTATCGGCTCTGAAAATGCAAAATCTATAGAAGTTATGCAAGAATTATATGAACCATTTATTCGTTCAAGTGAATTTTTTGTGACTATGGACATAAAAAGTGCAGAGCTTACAAAATACGCTGCAAATGCTATGCTTGCTACTAAAATTTCATTTATTAATGAAATTGCTAATATCAGTGAACGCGTAGGAGCTGATATTAATAAAGTAAGACGTGGCATTGCAAGTGATTCTCGTATTGGTTATAGTTTTTTAAATCCTGGTTGTGGTTATGGCGGAAGTTGTTTTCCTAAAGATGTAAAAGCATTGATCAAAACAAGTAAAGAACATAATTATGAACCAGAATTATTAACATCTGTAGAAAGTGTAAATTCTCGTCAAAAAATGGTATTAGTTCATAGTGTTACAGAAATCTTAGGCGAAGATTTAAGTGATAAGACTATTGCAATTTGGGGATTAGCTTTTAAACCAGGTACAGACGATATGAGAGAAGCACCATCAATTACATTGATTAAAGAATTAAAACAACGTGGTGCTACGATTAGAGCATATGATCCTCAAGCTATGAATATGGCAAAATCTTTCTATCTTAAAGATGTAGATGTGAATTATATAAATAACAAATATGATGCTTTAAATGACGTTGATGCTTTAGTAATTGTTACAGAATGGAAAGAATTCCAAAGTCCAGATTTCATGGAAATTGCTTCAAGAATGAAAGGCAATGATGTTTTTGATGGACGAAATATTTATAAGGCAAAAACCGTAAAAAGTAATGGTTTAAATTATTATCAAATTGGTGTACGAAAATAAATATTGTGTTAAAATAAAAGTAGCTACTAAATTAATTAATTTAGTAGCTACAATATTTTTATTTAGCTGTATTGATGATAAGAGCTGTAAATTCTAGATTTTCAGTAGCAGATTTATTTTCAATACCATGACCTTCTCCATCTGGACAGAAGACAACATCGCCAGCTTTTACTTCAATAATATTTCCATTATCACTGTAAAGACCATTGCCTTTAGTGATATAATAGGCTTCGCCATTACCATGATGTTCATGATAGCCTAAAGAACAATTTGGTTCTAAAGTAACATGAGCGAACATACCGCATTGTTCTTTCAATTCGTTTTTTGTGAGTAAATGTTCAATGATAATATGACCTTTACCGCCATTGGCTTTTTCTTTACGGACAATTTCATGTTCTGTGAAAATCATAGTAAAACCCTCCAAAATTTAAGTAGTATTTAATAGTATTTTATCATAGATTAAAAAAAATTGTGACAATTTATTAGAAAAGAAAGGAATTTTATGATTGAGTTTTTAAAATTTGGTGCTAGTTGGGTATTGCCACCAGGAATATTTTTTGTTTTATTTTTATTTTTAGCTTATTGTTGTAAAAAAAGAAGACAAACAAGACTAGCAATAGCTATTACATTTGTTACATTTATTTTTTATTTATCATCAACTTCGTATATAGCTAGTATGTTAATTGGCAGATTAGAAGATGCTTATGATCCACCTCAACATTTGCCTAATGCGGATGTAATCATCGTTTTAGGAGGCGGAGCTACAGGTGATACACCAGATGTCACAGGAACAGGGACTTTATGTAGTATACCAGCCAATCGTTTACTTACCGCTGTTCGTTTACAAAAAAAATTGGGTATACCAATTATTGTTTCAGGTGGACAAATTTATGAAGATAGTGGTAGAGAAGCAGATATTGCCAGACGTATATTGAAAGAGCTCGGTGTATCTGAAGATATGATTTTACTAGAAAATAGGAGTTTAAATACAACGCAAAATGCGGAATACAGTACTAATATTTTAAAATCAAGAAAGTACAAACAGCCTTTACTTGTAACATCAGCTTTTCATATGGATAGAGCTGTAGTTAATTTTAACAAGTTAGGTGTAGATGTAATACCATATCCTTGTGATTATATGGTGAATAAAGAAAAGGTTTTTCACTATAATCGCTTAGCACCATCATCTCAGGCATTAGAGTTTACAGCAATTTATTTACAAGAAAATTTACGAACATTTGTAACTAAGTATATAGAATAATAGACAGTTAAAATCCATTTTTGGTATATTTATCAAAAATGGGATACATAAGGGCGGTGATATTATGGTAAAAGATTTAACGACAGGTAGTCCAGCAAAATTAATATTGATGTTTACTTTGCCATTAATTGTAGGTAATGTATTTCAACAATTATATTTATTAAGTGATACTTTAATTGTTGGACGTTTGTTAGGGGTAAGTGCTTTAGCAGCAGTAGGATGTAGCGGATGTTTGATGTTTTTTATGATTGGGTTTGTAATTGGATTTACAGCAGGATTATCTATCTGCACAGGTCAGCGTTTTGGAGCAAAAGATGAAGATGGTATGAGAAAAAGTGCAGCGGCTTGTGTGGTTTTAAGTGTGATCACAACTATTATTGTCACTATTTTTGGTGTAATAATGGTTCGTCCTGCACTTATTTTTTTACAAACACCACCAGAAGTATTGGATATGGCATGCACATTTTTAACTGTAATTTTTTTAGGTATCGTAGCTACAATGATGTTTAATATGTCTTCTAATTTAATTCGTGCTTTAGGAGATAGTAAAACGCCTCTTTATTTTTTAATTTTAGGTTGTGTATTGAATATTATTTTAGAAATAGTTTTTATTGGTGTTTTTGAGTGGGGTATTAAAGGTGCGGGTTTTGCCACAGTATTAGCCCAATTGATCAATGGTAGTTGTTGTGTATATTATATTAAAAGAAAAATACCTTTATTGCATTTTCAATTAAAAGATTTGAAGATTTCTAGAGAAATAGCTATACAGCATTTAAAGGTAGCACTTCCTATGGGATTTCAAGCTTCAATCATTGCTATCGGTGCTATTATCTTGCAAGTTCCGTTAAATAATTTAGGTGAAGTTGCTGTAGCAGCGTATGCAGCAGCTCAAAAGATAGATATGATAGCTGTTATGCCTCTTATGTCATTTGGCATGGCAATGGCAGCATATACTGCTCAAAATTATGGTGCTGGTCGCATGGATAGGATAAAAACTGGCGTTAATAAATGTATATTGATGTCTGGTGGATTTAGTATTTTAGCAGGAATGATGAATATTTGTTTAGGTCCAATGTTGATTAGATTATTTGTGGGCGATGGACAAGAACAAGTAGTGGAATATGGTCATATTTATTTGATTGTAAATGGTTCATGCTATTTAATTTTATCTTTATTATTTATTTATCGTTATACATTGCAAGGTTTGGGACAAAGCATTATTCCTACTTTTGCAGGTATCATGGAATTAGTGATGAGAGCAGCGGCTGGTCTATTTTTAGTTGATGCATTTGGTTATATCGGTGCATGTTGGGCAAATCCTATGGCATGGATTGGTTCATGTGTGCCACTTATGATAACTTTTTATATTACAAGAAAGTCTTTGTTGAAAAAGTATTATGAGCACAAATTATCAGTTTAATTTGCATAAAAAAAGTTTTCTTATATTTATATAAATTGAAAAGAAAATAAAAATAGATTGCCAATTTTGATAAATAATAATATTATATTTATAGATTTATAAATTTATTGAGGTGAAAAATATGGAATTAAAATCATCAGCATTCAAAGCATATGATATTCGTGGAAAATTCCCAGAAGAAGTTAATGAAGAATTAGCTTATAGAATTGGTCGTGTATTTCCAACATTATTTAATGCTAAAAGAGTTGCAGTAGGTCATGACATCAGACTTTCTGGTCCAGAAATTCAGAAAGCTTTAGAACTCGGTCTTACTGAAATGGGTTGTGAAGTTGTAGACATCGGTCAGTGCGGTACTGAAATGATTTATTTTGCTACAGCTCATCTTGGATTAGATGGCGGTATCATGATTACTGCTAGCCATAATCCAAAAGAATATAATGGTTTAAAATTAGTTCGTAAAGAAGCTCGTCCTATTAGCGGTGATACTGGTCTTAAAGATATCGAAGCTAAAGTTATGGCTGGTGAACTTGGTACACCTGCTGAAGTACCTGCAAAAGTTATCGAAGTTGATATCATGAAAGAATATATCGATCATTTATTAACTTATGTAGATATGAGTGCTTTAAAACCATTGAAAATTGTTGTAAACTCTGGTAATGGTGCAGCTGGCCCAATCATTGATGAACTTGAAAAACGCTTACCATTCAATTTCGTTAAAGTTTATAATACACCAGATGGATCTTTCCCTAACGGTGTACCAAATCCATTATTAATGGAAAATCGTGAAGCTACTGCAAAAGTTGTTCGCGAAGAAAAAGCAGATCTCGGTGTTGCTTTTGATGGTGACTTCGACCGTTGCTTTATCTTTGATGAAAATGGCGATATGATTGAAGGTTATTATATCGTTGGCTTCTTAGCAAAAGCTTTCTTAAAGAAAAATCCTGGTGCAAAAATCATCTATGATCCACGTCTTACTTGGAATACAATTGAAGTTGTTGAAGAAGCTGGCGGCACACCTGTTATGTGTAAGAGCGGTCATGCATTTATCAAAGATTGCATGCGTAAAGAAGATGCTGTTTATGGTGGCGAAATGTCTGCACATAACTACTTCAAAGATTTCTCCTTCTGCGATAGCGGTATGATTACATGGCTTTTAGTTGCTGAATTATTATGCCAGGCTGAAGGTAAAATGTCTGAAATGCTTAAAGAACGCATGGAACGTTATCCAATTAGCGGTGAAATCAACAGCAAAGTAGCAGATGCAAAAGCTGTTATGGCTGCAATTGAAGCAAAATACGGTTCCACTGGTGAAGTTTGCAAAATGGATGGTTTCAGCGTAAATTATCCAGATTGGAGATTTAATGTTCGTATTTCCAATACAGAACCAGTTATTCGTCTTAATGTAGAAACTCGTGGCGATAAAAAACTTCTTGAAGAAAAAACAGCAGAAGTTTTAGCGGTTATTCGTGCTTAATAAGTATATAACTATATTTCATATTTATAGTTATATAAATAATCGTCAATAAAAATTAAATATGATATAATAGGACTATTCAATTATATGTTTGATATTTTGAATAGTTCTATTTTATGATAGGCTATATGTTTTAGTTAAGGGGGAATTAAAAACATGAGTATCAAATTAAAATCTGGCTTTACTTTTGACTATGATAATTTATTTGGTGAAGGTAAAGTAACTAAAGCTGATATTGAAGCTTTTGGTGAAAAATTAAAAGAAGCTCATAAAGCAATGAATGTAATGCGTGAAACTGGTGTAATTAAAGGTCATTTATCTAAAGATGGTGAACCTGAAAAAGTATTATTCAGCCAGTGCCCATATATTCAAGAAGGGCCTTTAAACTCTCCTGAATCTATGAAACGTCTTCAAGATTTACGTGAATCTGTAAGAAATCGTATAGATGCAGTTGTTTCTTTAGGTATTGGTGGTTCTTACCTCGGAAATAAAGTATTATTCGATATTCAATGCGGTGAATTCTGGAATAGCAAATCCACTGAAGAAAGAAATGGATATCCTAAATTCTATTTCAGCGGTAATAATATCGATCCACGTCGTACAAAAGATTTAATTACTAATCTTGAAGATTGTGCAGAAATTACAAAATCTCATTATAAACGCAATTACAAAGTAATGCTCATCGTAATTTCTAAATCTGGTGGAACACTTGATACTATGTCTAACTTCATGGTAGTTTATGATGCATTAAAGAAAAATCCAGATATTGAATTAGAAATTGTAGCAGTAACAGATCCTAACCTTGAAAAACCAACATTATTAAAACAGATGGCTATTGACCATAACTGGCCACAATTCTCTGTACCAGACGGAGTTGGCGGACGTTTCACTGTATTTACAGATGTAGGTCTTACAACAGCTGCTTGCATTGGTTTTGATATTGATGAATTCTTACGCGGTGCAAGAGATATGGATGAAGCTTGTAAATCTGAAAATGTTTGGGAAAACCCAGCAATGCTCAATGCTGCTTTAAAATATATCGCTTCTGAAAAATATGGTCGTCATATTGAAGTTATGATGCCATATGGTGACTATTTTGAATCTTTATCTATGTGGTACATTCAGTTATTAGCTGAATCCTTAGGAAAACAGTTCGATAAAGAAGGCAATGAAGTATGCTATGGTCGTACTCCAGTTGTTGCTCTTGGTACACGTGATATGCACTCTCAGACTCAGCAACATCAAGAAGGTATGCTTGATAAAGTTGTTCAGTTCATTCGCGTAGAAAAATGGGAAAATGATTTAGTAATTCCTAACGTATTCCCAGAAGTTAAAAAACTTGCTGATATCTCTGGCGTAACAATGGGTGACGCTTTAGAAGTTGCTCGTCAGTCCAATGCTGATGCTCTTGCTTCTAACAAACGTTTCAATGCATTATTTAGCTTACCTGAAATGAATGCTTATCATTTAGGTGAACTCTTATACATGCTTGCAATGTCTATTGCTTATGAAGGTGAATTTGCTAATGTTGATGCATTTGACCAACCAGGCGTAGAAGCTTACAAACGTATAATGGGACCTAAACTTCAAGAATTAAAAGCTAAAAAATAATTTTTGAGTTTATAAATTTATATTAGAAAGAGGATACATTTGTATCCTCTTTTTGTCATTTTTGAAGAGGTTTATTATGGTAAAATATAAAGAATTTATACAGAGTAAATTGGCAAAGTTTAATAATTTACCAAAGAAATGGCAACAGATATTGATATTTATAGTGATAATAATGGTGATTGGAGTTTATTGCTTTTTTAGTGAAAATGAAACACAGATAGCAACTAGTAAAAATTTAGCAAATGATAATATGGTATTAAAAGATACAGTAAAAGAAGAAAATAATAAGATGATTTATGAAACAGATAAAGATATAGCAGTGATAAAAAATCCTTTTTCTTTTGCTCATGAACAAGCTGATGATTTAGTAGCGAAAAATAGCGGTAACGAAATTCAAGTAGATGAGAATACAAAAGAAAATCAATTTGAAAATACTATGAATATTAGTGATGATCGAAATGATAAAATAACAGAAAATAAATTAAATAATGAAAAAATAAAGCGAGATATATCGACTCAAAATAACGAAAAAATATATAAACTAAAAGCAATATTGAATTTTAATCATGAAATGGTAGCATTATTTAGCATAAATGATAAGGTATATAGAGTACATCAAGGAGATATAATTGATGATATAAAAATTATTGCTATTGAAAAAGATAAATTGATTTTGCAGGATAATACAGGAAAAAATATAAATTGCCCTTTAACTTAGAGCTAAAGAGTTTAGTATGTAGCTTAGGAGTTAATGATGAAGAATTTAATAAAAATATGTTTAATATCAATGATGATGATTTTGGAAATTATATGTAATAATTTTATGGTAGCAAATGCTAATGAATTAGAAGCTGTAGATGTAGATATTAGAAATCTACTTACGAGTATAGCAGCAGAAAATAATTTAAATATAGTAATAAGTGATGATGTTCAAGGAAATGTATCTGTAAAATTAAAAGACATAAAATCTCAGGATATGATAAAAATTATTGCTCAAAATAATAATTATACATATCAATTAAAGGATAATGTCATTTATATAAGCAAGGGAGATAAAGATATAAATTTATATACAGTGCAGATAAATTATTTAGAATTAGATAAAATAGCACAAACTATAAATCTGATGTTAACAGGTAATTTGCCTGATAAAATAGATGATAAAGATAAAAAAACAGCGATAAATAATAAGGTAATGATTGATGAAAGCGAAAATACAATAAGTTTTTATGGAACTTTAGAACAATATGAACAGATAAAAAAATATTTAAAAGAGCAAGATAAACCGCCAAAACAAGTATCATTAGAGGCAAAGGTAACTGCTATTCAAAAAGATGCTGCCAAAAACTTAGGCATAAGTTGGGAATGGTCAAAATTACCTCAATCACCTAAACATGAAATAACTTATGATACAGTAAAACATACGGTAGTAAACGAAAATGGTACAAAAGAAGAAATAACAGATTATTTACCTGTAGATGAAGTAACGCGTAAATGGAACGATGATGAAAATATTCCTGGGGTAATTCGCTTTGGCAAAGGTGTAGATGGCTATCCTTATGAATTTTATTATGCCGCTAAGATTGATGCTTTAATAAGTGATGGTAAGGCTAATATTTTAGCTCGTCCAAATATTACTACCATACAGGGAAAAGAAGCTGTGATTAATATAGGCAGTGAAGTCCCTGTGCCTACTGTATCCACAACGAATTCAACGACTACAACTTCAATAAAATATCGTGAAGCTGGTATTATTTTAAAATGCACGCCAAGAGTAAATGAAGATGGCATAATCACGGTAAAAGTACATACAGAGGTAAGTTCGCCAATGTATGTAGAAGATATGAAGGCATATCGTTTTCAAAAGCGTTCAGCAGATACCATTGTTCGCCTAAAAGATGGTCAAACGATGGTAATCGGTGGTTTGATTGGCAGTGATGAAGCTAAGCAGATAAGTAAAGTCCCTTTTTTAGGTGATATTCCGATATTGGGTAATTTATTTAAACATATCCAAAAAAGTAAAAGTGATACTGAAGTCATGATTTTTTTGACGGCACATGAAGTCATGGACTAAATATATATTGAGTAAATATTTCATAAATAATAAAATAAAGCGAGTTTATAGCTTTTATGATATAATAATTGATTAGTAATAGCTTATATTTAAGAAATTTTTATAAGTATTGGAGATGAATATATGCTTAATTTAGAAAAATCTTCACAAGCTTTTGCGCAGGCTAAAGAAGTTATGCCTGGTGGGGTAAATAGTCCTGTACGTTCTTTTGCTAGAGTAAAATGTGATCCACCTTTTATAGCTAAAGCTAGTGGCAGTAGAATTTATGATATTGATGGCAATGAATATATTGATTATGTAGGTTCTTGGGGCCCAATGATAGTGGGACATGCTCATCCAGATGTAGTCAAAGCAATTCAAGAAGCAACGACTCGTGGTACAAGTTATGGTGCACCTACATTATTAGAAACACAACTTGCCAAAAAAGTAATAGAATTAATGCCTTCTATTGAAAAAATCCGCATGGTTAATTCAGGTACAGAAGCAACTATGAGTGCACTTCGCGTAGCTCGTGGTTATACTGGCCGTGATAAAATTGTAAAATTCATCGGTTGTTATCATGGTCATGCTGATAGTTTACTTGTAAAAGCTGGTTCTGGTGCAGCTACTTTTGGTCAGCCAGATAGCCCAGGGGTAACAAAAGGAACAGCTAAAGATACAATTACAATACCATATAATGATGTAGATGCTTTCGTTAATTTGATGAATGAACAAGGCGATGAAATCGCAGCTGTAATCGTTGAACCAGTTGCAGGTAATATGGGTCTTGTACTTCCAAAACAGGGCTTTTTATCCACACTTCGCAAAGAAACTGAAAAACATGGCACTGTACTTATCTTTGATGAAGTAATGTGTGGTTTTAGAGTAGCTTTAAATGGTGCTCAAGCAGCTTATGGAATTAGACCTGATTTGACTTGCTTAGGTAAAATTATAGGTGGCGGTCTTCCTGTAGCAGCTTATGGTGGTAAACGTGAAATCATGGATTGTGTATCACCAAAAGGACCTGTTTATCAAGCTGGTACATTGAGTGGAAACCCACTTGCTATGACTGCTGGTATTGCTACACTTAATATAATTTCTGCTGATCCAGCATGGGGAAAAGCTGATTATACACGTGAATTATCCATTAAAACAAAACATTTATTACAAGGTTTTGCTAAAGCAGCTAAAGATGCTGGTGTAAAAGTACAACTTCATCAAGCAGGCTCTATGTTTGGTGTATTTTTCAATGAAAATGATGTATATGACTATGCTACATCTGAAAGTTCTAATCAAGAAGCTTTTTGCGTATGGTTTATGTCTATGTTAGAACAAGGCATATATCTTGCACCATCTCAATTTGAAACATTATTTATGTCTGGAGCTCATAGTGATGATGATATTGTAAAAACTATTGAAGCAGCAGAAGTAGCAATGAAAAAAGTGGCAGATTTTCTTAAAGATAATAAATAATTAAAAGAAAATAAAAAAATATATAGTAAAATCTAAAATCCTTAGTATAATAAAACAGTATACTAAGGATTTTTTGATTTTTATAAGAGGAAGTTGTAATTGATTTTAATAGATAGATTTAAATTAAATTTGAAAAAAATATATGATGGTTTTAAAAATATAATCTTAAACCCTGCGAAAACAATAAATTTATGTTGGCAAAAAATATTTAAGGTAATAGAGCAAGAATTTTTCTTTATTAGTTTAATGATGATATTTAATTTTATGCCATATTTATATTTATTTTGTTTATATAATCAGTATGAAAATGCTATAGGTGGTTTATTTAAGCCTTTTAGCGTGATTATTTTCATGGGATTAATTATAAATTTTTTACATGGCAGAATAAAAAAATACTTAAAATATTTTATTTTAAGTATAAGTATGATTTTATCTTTGATGGAATTATTTATAATTGGTAAATATTATACTTTTACTACAGCAGGGATAATAAGTGTAATTATTGGCACAAATCTTCGCGAAACGATAGAATTTATCACTATGTATTTTTCTTGGAGTTATTTAATCTTTATAATTATTTTAGTGTTAGGTATTTATTTGTTAAATCGTATAAGTAAAAAAATAAAATTAAATAATAAATTAGTTATTTTATTTTTACCTTATTTTTGTCTATATAGTTTATTTTATGTAATCATACCTGGGAAAAATCTCACAGAATGTCTGACTTTTACAAGACTTATGGCACCTGTAGAGCAAGCTGTTGAAGATGCAATAGCCTTTCATGAAATTTATACAAATATGCAAAATAATGTACAGATAGTAGATAAAGGAAGAGACATACCAAATATTGTATTTATTTTAGGCGAGTCAACATCAAGAGGTCATATGAGTTTATATGGTTATCCATTAGAAACCACGCCAAAGATGGATAAGATGGCTAAAAATAATGAACTCTATGTCTTTAAAGATGTAATCAGTCCTCATGCGTATACTATTGGTTCACTTCGCGAAGTATTTACTTTTCACAATTATGAAGCTACGAATAAATGGTATGAATGTAATAATTTATTCGATATCATGAAAAAAGCAGGTTATAAAACGTATTGGCTTTCTAATCAAGAAACTTCAGGTCAATGGGCAAATGTAGCACTGGCTTATGCTAATCGCTGTGATTATAAGAAATTTACAGGAATTAGGCAATCATATGAGAAATCTTATCGTGCTGATGGTGAATTATTGCCTTTATTATATGAAGCTATGAATAATGATAGTGAGAAGAATTTTTATGTATTGCATTTAATGGGTTGTCATGGTGAATATGAAAATAGATATACACCTGATTTTGCTAAGTTTGCTAATGTAGATGAAACAAAAGGCATAATAAAAACGCAGGAAGCAAAAACGAAAAGAGCACAATATGATAATGCTATCTTATATGATGATACAATTGTGACACAGATTATGGAAGCTTTTAAAGATAAAGATGCTATAGTCATCTATATGCCAGACCATGGCGAGGAAGTCTATGATTTGAAAAATTTCAGTGGTCATAGTGACGATAATCCTACTAAATCTATGCTAGAAATACCATTTATTATTTATACTACAGAGAAATTCAAACAAAAATACCCTATAGTAGATGCACAAATTAAAGCTTCTGTAGATAAAAAATATATGACAGATGATTTAATTCATACCATTTTGGATACTACAGGGATAAAAACGCCAGAATTTCAGGAAACGCGAAGTATTATAAATCCATATTATAATCAAGAACGAAAGCGAATTTTCTTAGATAAGGATTATGATTTAGAGATGAAAAGTTAATAAAAAAAACTCTTAACATGATGATTATGTTAAGAGTTTTTTTTTAACGTTTAAAGAAATGAAAGATTAGCCAAGCTACAACACCGACACCAAGTAGGGTTAAAAGCACAGGCAGTGCAACAAAGAAGAAAAAGCTTATTATTGCAATACCGCCAATCGCGATTAAACCTCTAGTAAGCCAACTAGAAGAGGATTTACTCCCAAGATTAATATAACGGACTTTTATGCCACTAGAACGTGGTGAACGATAATATCTATCATTGTAAGATTGTTGATATTGTTGTTGTTTTTCTTGAGCTGTTTCTTTGCGAAAGTTATTTTCTTCTTCGATAGTAATGCCATCAAAGTTATTAGTTTCTCGATTACTCATAGTTTGCACATCATGGATATGATAGCAAT
>NZ_CAUBSM010000010.1:0-73774 GCF_958438645.1 uncultured Megamonas sp. | reverse complement strand
TTCGTTTATGTTAGAAAACATATTGTGCATTGTTTAGTTTTCAAAGAACATCTTTCGTTTGTTGCTGTCTCCGTGAGTCAGCTTCTATATAATAACCCGATTTTGAATAATTGTCAACACTTTTTTTGAAAAAAATATAAAATATTTTAAAAAAGTTTTCTAAATGCTATAATAATAGCTATATTCATTGATATTATTAGGAGGTTATTTTTATGAAAAAAACTAATGCGGCACGTATTCTAGACCGCTTGAAAATAGATTATGAACTAAAAGAATACAAAGTGGACTTAAATGACTTAAGTGCTGTACATGTAGCTAAAGATGTAAATATGAATATAAAAACAGTATTTAAAACTTTAGTTGCTAGAAGTGATAAAAATGATATCATCATGGCCTGTATCCCTGGCGATGATGAACTTCACCTCAAAAAATTAGCTCAAGTCGCTAATTTTAAAAAAGTAGAAATGATACATCTCAAAGAGTTATTACCTTTAACTGGATATATTAGAGGTGGTTGCTCTCCTCTTGGAGCCAAAAAAGCTTACCCCGTATATATTGATGAAACGGCTTTAAAATGGCCTAAAATAGCTATCAGTGCAGGTGTACGCGGAGAACAAATTCTACTTGCACCTCAAGATTTAATAAAAGCTGTCAATGCAACTGTTGCTGATCTAATTAAATAAAAAAGAAAGTGATTTTATGAATACAGATGAACGACGTCAACAAATCCTCTATACGTTAAAACAAACTAATACGCCAATTACTGGCTCAGAACTAGCCAATATTTTCAAAGTCAGCAGACAAATTATTGTCGGAGATATCACTGTTTTAAGAGCTTCTGGTCATAATATTTACGCTACACCTAGAGGCTATTTACTACCTCACGACCAAGCAAAAGAAGAACAACTCGCCACTATAGCCTGCCAACATAATGATGATAATTTACAAACTGAATTAGAAATCATCATTGATAATGGTGGTAAAGTGCGTGATGTCATTGTTGAACATCCATTATATGGCGAAATTCGCGTCAATCTCTTTATCAATAGTCGTAGAGATATTCAATTATTTTTGGCCAAAAAAGAAAAAACAAATGCCTCTGCTCTGATGAGCATAACTAAAGGTCTACATTATCATACGATTGAAATTCCTAATATGGAAACTCTAGCATTGATAAAAAATGAATTAAAAAAAGTAAATATACTAGTTTCTTAAAAGAAAGCAAGGATGGTAAAATATCCTTGCTTTTTTTCTCAAATCATATTTATCTGCTTTAAATATTCGTATATACCATCTTCATTATTTGATTTCGTTATATACTTTGCCTCTTTTCTTATTTCTTCAGGAGCATTTTGCATGACTACTCCTCTTCCTACAAAATTTAACATAGTCAAATCATTGTAATTATCACCAAAAGCAATAGCTTGAGCTGGTGTCATTTTCAAATGGTGCAATAATACTTCGATGCCATCTGCTTTACTCACATCTTTATTCATGATTTCAATTAAAATATCACTTGAACGAACTATATTTAATTGCGGAAATTTCTCTTGTAAAACAGCTTCTATTTTTGAACTGATATTCGCCTTCGTCATACATAATATTTTATTAGGCAAGATATTATTAGCTATTAAATTTTTAAAATCAGCTTGGCTCGCTTTTACATTAGTGATATTTTCTTCTCTTTTTACAGCTTTATTATTTTCATCTTTTACAAACCAATTATCATCACTATAATAATTTATTACTACATCATCAGGCCATAATAATTCTATTTCACTAATAATAGCTTCTGTGTCTATTTTATTGATTTTATTATCGTACAAAATCTGATTTTGTTCATCTAAAACTAAAGCACCGCCATAACTAATCATTGGCATTTTTACCTTCATTTCATCAAGAATTAATTTCATAGCCTTAGGCATACGTGCTGACACCAATACAAATGGTATATTTTTTAAAGCTAATTTTTGTACAGCATCAATTGTACTAGCTAATAATTCATGTTTAGAATTTAATACTGTTCCATCAATATCAGAAAAGACTATTTTCCATTCCATATTATCACCTACTCTAAATTAAAAATTCTCTAAAAATCTAAAAAAAGCTATGATGAATAAGATTATTAGGTGGGGGATTCATATTCATCATAGCTTTATAAGTTTTTTATTTTTCTATATAGTTAATTATTTTATTGATGTTATTATATCCATTTTTTATGCCCAAACTCAATATCAAACAAGCTATTACACTTAAAACCATCAATACTATACCAACAATTGGTAAAAATGAAGATATACTCTCACCACATAAAATCAATATTAATGATATAGAAGAAAGTACGATCATATTTCGAAGCCAAACTTTTAAATTGTTTAACATCTTAGTTTGATATTGTATTTCTCCAATATAAGCTTGTTTTCCTTTATCTTGCATAAAAAATCACCTTTCATCAATAAGTTAATCCTGTATCGAAGAAACCAACTAATACACCAACAAAAGCAATAACTACCAAAAGAAGCATAACATAAATTGGTGACATGTTTTTCTTAGTCAATAAATACCAACAGAAAATAACAAATGCTGCTGATAAAATATTAGGGAATACACCATTTAATGTATCTTGAAGTACTAAGAATGGTTTGTCTGCACCTTCAGCTGTCATAGTGAAACCTGTTCTGATATTAATCCAAGTACCTGCAACAGCACCAATTACGATAGTACCTAACATTACGATAGATTCACGAATAGCTGTAGCTCTTTCACCAACTAAGAAATCAATTGCTTTACCACCGAGTTCATAACCTTTGAAGTATAAGAATCTCATACCCCAAGTAATAAGTAAGTTCCAAACAACGATATAGAAGATTGCCCCGATTGGAGAACCGCCTGTAGATAAGCCCATTGCAATACCTAATAAAATTGGAATTAATGTACCTACTACTAAGGAGTCACCAATACCAGCAAGTGGTCCCATAAGACCTGCACGAAGACCATTAATTGTTTCTGCATTGATATCATCTGCACCATTTGCTTTTGCTTCTTCCAAACTTGCTGTGATACCTACAACAACACTACCAACTTGTGGTTCTGTATTAAAGAAAGCTGTATATGTTTCCATTGCTTTCTTTTGTTCTTCTTTTGATTTATATAATTCTTCAATAATTGGTAACATAGCACATAAATAACCAAATGTCTGCATATGTTCTTGGGAGAAACATGTTAAATGTCCATAGTACCAATTTCTAAAAGATTTATTTAGTGTTTTCTTAGAAATTTTCTTTTCCATTTAAATATCCTCCTCATCGTCATCATCGTAGCTTGCTCCACTAGCTGCTGCTTTTTTAGCTTCTATGCGAAGCATTTGAATTTTATAATTGATAATTGCGAACATACCGCCAACGATAGCAGCACCGATTAAGTTTAATCCTAAACCTGCAGCTAAAGCAAAACCTAAGAAAAATGGAATGAAATCCATAACATCATTAACAACTTGTTTTAATAAGATAGCAACCCCAACTGATGGAAGTAATGCACCTACTGTGAATAATGTCTGCATTGCAATACCATCCATTGGTAAATAAGTTTTAATAGCTTCTACAGCATCTTGACCATATAAACACATAACTACAGTTGGAATGAAAGAACATATAATATGAGAAATCCAAGGAAGACCCATATCTACAAAATATAACTTATGAAAATTGCCTTCTTCAACAGCCTTCCAACCAATATGTTGCCATGCAAGGTTGATAGTAGCAGTACCATAGAATAAAACTGTACCGAGTGTACCAACCATGGAACCAAATGAAGTAGCTAAACCAATACCTGCTGGACTTGCAGGATCAAGACCTAATGATTTAACAGCTATCATAGCAAGAGGAATACCGATATAACTTACTGCACGAACATCTGCAGAAACTGTACCACCTGGTGTAACAAGTGCTATGTATACAACCTGCATTGCAGTACCAATTAAAATACCGCTTTGAACATCACCTAAAACAATACCGCAAACTAAGCCCCCAATGAGTGGACGACCTAATGTATAGTTACCGATTACAGTACCGCCCATACCAGGCATACTAGCTAAACAAGCAAATATCCCTAATATAACGGCTTGGAGCCAACTTATTTCCATGGAACTCCCTCCAATTCATCTTATATACAATCAAATATACAATTTAATTAAAAACCAAATTTACCTTTAAATTTATCCCAACTACCAATAGAAACATCTGGTAATAAAGAAAATTCGATGCTATAACCAGCTTTACTGATATCTTCTAAAGCTTGTGCTTCTTCTTGAGTAATAGACTGATTATTTCCAAGTGTTGTAGAACCTTCACGGTCATTACATGGACCTACGATTACTTTTGTAATACCGCATTTAAAACCTTGATCAACTAAGATTTTTTTCATATCAATAGGATCTTTTGTGATTAAGAAATAACGAGTATCACTGTCTAAAACTTTCTGAGCTTTCTTTTTAAAATCTTCTATAGTCCAAACAAATGTTTTTTTACCACTAGCTGCCTTATAAGCTGCTTTCAAAACATCTGATTTTGCTGCTTTATCATTAACAGCAATTAATCCATCGCAAGGATATTCTCTAGCCCAACGAGTACAAGTTTGACCATGAATCATACGGTCATCAATACGAATAAATGAAACTGACATTATAAAAACCTCCTAAAATAATTACCTAAAATTAAATATCTTCTTCAGACTCTTCTACTATTTTAAATTCTTGCATAGCCATACGAGCCTGTTCTAAGACTTGGTCTACTAATTCATCTAAGGAAACTGTATCTTTCATCAAAACAGTTGTTAAAGCTAATGGTAAATTCATGCCGCCCAAGATAACTGTTTTTATTCCCTTATTGACTAAAACATTTGTGGCATTCGTAAGTGGTGAACCACCGATTATATCACCTAGTAAAATAACTTCATCATCAGTTGAAATATCTTTTACTTTTTCAGTGAATAATGCTACAAATTCATCTACGCTTTTTCCATTTTCAAGACCAACAGATAAGATATCTTCTCTGTTTCCTGCCAACATAGATAAAGCATCATTTAAGCCATTTGCAAATTTTCCATGGCTAACTAATATTACATACTTCATAGTAGCTCCTCCAATATGTATATTTTATTTATATTTTCAAATAATTCTCTTTACATCAACTATTCTATCAACATTGAAGAAAATAATCATATGTCTACAATCACTAAATGAGCATTACATTTGTCACATTTTTATTTTTGTTCGCTATAAATAAAAAAATAGTAGCCTAAACATAGAATTTTAAGCTACTATTACCATTAAAAACAGTATAAAACTATTTCTCATTATTCATTTAGATACTTATTTATATTTTTTTGTAATTCCAACAAACTTATATCTATATCACTTTTATTTCGTATTATATTATTAATTTCTATATCAATTAAATTTAAAGCTTGATTGTATCTTTTAAATCTACTATGTTCTAGCGTCTTGTTCATAACTTCATCTAAAAGACTTACATTTATTTGACTTTCTTTATTATCATTTTCCAAAAGATGTACAATATCTTCTGATTTATTTACTGATTTCAATGAAGATATTCCTTGAGAATATTTGTATAATTCTTTTTGCGTTTCCTGCTCATAAGTTAACATCTTTAAAAATTCCCATGCCATATCTGCATTCTTACTTCTTGAAGATATACCCATCAATAATGATGAAATTTCACTGCCTCTATCATTTGAAGCAACTAATGGCATCTTTATACAGTCCCACTCAAAGTCAGAGAATTTTTTTACCCTCCAAGGATATGGTTTATATGTACGATATTGAGCAAAAGACATCGGAGCAAAAGCTACTTTTCCTGTATTGAACTCCTCTTTGGTAATAATATGTTCTTGATTTAATTTATTCAACTTTTCTACAAAAATAACTGCTTCTTTCGCTTCATCTTGATCAATAAAACATTCTTTTCCATCTTCATCGAATAATCTTATACCATGACTATACATGGAATCTAGCCAACTAAAATTATAACAACCATACTGGTCGATAGCTCCATCACCATTAGTATCCTTTGTCACTTGTTGACAAATATTATAAAAATCATCTAAAGTCCAATCATTTTGAGGTATAGGTATATTTTCCTTTTCTAATAAAGTCTTATTTACAAACATCAACATCGGATTGCTCTCATATGGCAAAGCATACTGTTTATGCTCATATTGACCAGCTTTTAAAGTGCTCTCATAATAATCATCTTTATTAAAGTTCTTATCATTCTCTATTTCTTCTGTTAAATCCTTTAAAACACCTAAAGAACTCAGCGTATTAAAATCTTCATCTACAATCATAAATACATCAGGTTCTTCACCATTTACAATTTTATCAGCTAACCATAAGGAATAATCCGATTTTAAAATACCACTTTCATACTCAATTTCTACATTAGGATGTATTTTTTCAAAACGGGCTATCGCATCATCGATAACTTTATAATCATTTCCATTTGGTACTTCCCAATTACCTACAAACATGCCTAAATGTATTACTACTTTATCAGAATAAATATTAAACACTGCTAAATACATACAAATAATAGCAATAAAACTTATTAAAACCTTCTTAATCATTATCAAAATCCTTTGCAATTTGACCTGTCTGTACAGCCCAAATAGCTAATTGTGTACGGTCTCGCAAATCTAATTTAGACAAAATCGAGCTCAAATAATTTCTGACTGTACCTTCAGATAAAAACATTTTTTTAGCAATTTCTTTATTCGATAAACCTAATCCTATATTTTGGACTATCTTCCATTCATTTTTAGACAAATCTTCTAAGCATTTCTCATCAACATTTATGATTAAATTTCTATTTCTCGACATATTTGAAAACATACTCACTACTTTAGTAGCTATATCTGGATTAATGAGTGCACCACCATTATAAATTACAATGATATCTTCATACAATTCTTCCATACCCACATCTTTTAATAAATAACCGCTTGCACCATATTTCAATGCACTAAATATATATTCATCATCATCAAAAGTCGTCAATATCACTATTTTTATCTCTGGATATTGTTCTTTTACAACTTTTGTACAATATACACCATCCATTCTTGGCATTCTTATATCCATCAAAATAATATCCACTTTATGTTTTTTCAACATCTCTAATACTTCATATCCATTGCCCACAACGCCGACAATTTCAATATTATCATGTGCACCTAAAATTATCTTCAATGACTCTCTTATAATCTCTTGATCATCTGCAATTAATATTTTTATCATATCTATCTTTATTATTAGAAAAATTTCTCTAATTCTCTAATAATATATCTCCTTTTTTATAAAATTTACATTTTACAACGGTATCTTTATTTTCGTTGTAAAACCATTTTCACTATGAAAATCTATTGTTCCTCTTATTTGAGAAACTCTTTCTACCATCTGTTTTAAACCAAAACCATAATTTATCGCTTTGCAACCTTTGCCATTATCTTTTATCTGTAAACATAATAAATTATTTTCTTTATAGATATCAATATCTACAACTGTAGCTAATCCATGTCGTATGCTATTTGTTATACTTTCTTGAATGACTCTAAATAAAATATCTTCTATCTTGGTATCAAAACCAGTTTCATCAATTTGATAATTTAAATTGATCTTCAAATCTGTGACATCAGATATTTCTTCTTTCATCTTTTCGATAGCTTCTTTTAATCTATATTGCTGTAAAAAATCTGGTCGCATTTTATTTAGTGAATTTCTAACATCTTTCATGCCCTTGCGTATAGCTTTAGATATCACTTTCAGCTGTGCTTTTGCCAATTGAGGATTTTTATCTATCATCGTAATACACGCATCTACGCCTACCGCCATTCCCGCCAAAGCATGTCCTATTGTATCGTGTAATTCTCTAGCCAAACGTTTGCGTTCATTTTTTTCACCAAATTTTTCTGTGACAAGAACATATTTTTGCATTTTCTTATTTATCGTTGCCACCATTGATAATTTTTTAGTTATATATTCATTTTCCTGTAACTGCTTTAAAATATAAATTATCATAAAAATTATAAATAATATTACATTAAAACCTTCTAATAATCGCTTTATAATTATTAAACAATTTTTTATGCTCGCATCATAAACTAAAAAATACTCTTCAATATTAACTAACGGATAAAAATATGTAACTATATCATAATTCGCCAATAAGTAAATAATACCTAATAACAACAGCAAAATCTTATATTTCAGACCTTTTTTCAAATGATACATACAATCGCAAAAAACGAATAAAATTATTCCATTATATGATAAATAAATTAAAAAAATAAGTATTACTGATATTACTACTTCCAATAAGCTATATAAATAATTTATGGTCTTATTCTTTATATTATTAAATTCACGATAATAAACACAATAACCTAAACAAAGTAATAAGCCAATCGATCCACTAACAATATATACAGGAGCTGTCGGCATATATATTATTTTATCCAAAAAATGTCTAGCCAATCCATTTCCAATAATATATTTAGTTGTAATCGCAATAAGTGCTACATAAAATAACACAATTACTACATTTAAAATAAACATTGTATTTTTAACAATGAAGAAAAATAATCCATATGTTTTATTCATTATTGCCACCTATCTTCATCATATTTAAATAAATTTTCTCTGTTTATTAGCGAAATAGGCATGATTATATTTTTTTCTATCTCTTTTCCTTCTAAAATGCTGTACATATTTTCTACTGCTATCTGTCCCATTTTTATCGGTGATTGAGCTACAGTACCTACTATCATTTGATTTTTGCCGATTAAGGATTTTATCTCTGGCGTACCATCAATACCATATACCATTACATCATTTTTATTATTTTTCTCCAATGCGGCTAATGCTCCCAATGCACTAGGATCATTAAGTGCCATTACTACATCTATATCAGGTGTTGACCTTATAATTTCTTGCATTTTAGGCATAGCAATCTCTAATTGCCCATCACACTCAGCTTCATTTATAACTTTATAATTCTCATTTTCAGCAATTACACTCAAAAAACCATCTATTCTTTCTCTGGCTGATTTTGCCGTCGTATGTTTCAATAAAACAATGTTGGCACTGTCTAATCTTTTCATCATATCTTTTGCACATTGCACACCTGCATCATAATTATCTGAAACAATCGTACAATCTACTAAACTCTCATCACTTACAGGAGCATCTATGACTATTACTGGAATATTTGCCCTTTTAGCAGCTTGCAATGCCGGTTCACTTTGTTCAAAATCAATAGGATTTATAAAAATTCCATCTACTTTTGCATCTATAAATTTATATATCTGTTCATTTTGCTTATCAACATCTAATTCTGGATCTAAAGTAATTAATGTATCATTATTTTTTTCAACAGCTTTTAAAATTTCATTATTAATTATCTTATAAAATGGATTATTCATCGTCATATATGTAACGCCAAGAACCTTATGTCTAGAAATAGGTGTTATATAGATATTATATGTAACTATGCAAATCATTAACAGAACCAATGTAATTATTATATATGTCATATTTTTATAAAAACGTTTCATTATCATCACCTTTTTCATTATATCATAGATACCAAAATAATTGACAAAAGTCACTTTAGTTCATCAATCTTTACAAATTCTTTCATAGCTAATATATTTTACGCACAAAAAAGCTGTATTTTAAAAGCTAAAAATGATTACTAAATCCAGCCTTTAAAATACAGTAAAAATAAATATCATCTATTATTTTTTAAATACTTTCTACCAATAACAATAGCAGCATAATCATCAACTGGAACTGGTGGCACTTGCATTCCTAAAGGAATTAATTTTTTCCAACCTTTAGGTGGATTTTCTTGAAAATATAGTTTTCTCGCCTCATCAGTCGTCCTGTATTCATCAATCAAAACTATTTTTACATCCATAAATTCTTGCTTTAATAAATTATATTTTTTCCTACTACTTGTACCATTTCCCATGACAATTAAATTTATAACATAATCATTAAATAAATTTTTTATCTGAGAAATTAAATCTTCCGAATTGATTATTTTATGCTCCAAAACATCGCTATCATTATTCAAAACAGCTATTCCCGTTTTTTCTCTGCCCGGATCAATAGCCAAAATATTTTCATTCATATTTATGCTCTTATTCTACTTCATTCTTAAAATAAATATTTAAACGCAATGGCCCTAAAACTTCTGTATCTTTAGCTGCAAATGCACTTATTAATACATCTTTGCCTCTATTTTCAGCTAAAGCTTTTTCTATAGCATAGATCTGATTGCCATTTATTACACCAACTGTCCCCGTTAATGGATTTGGCAAAATACCATTGTCTATAGCTGTTATATTTACATTGCGAAGAAAATCACTTATCAGCATTTCACTATTACTGCCATCGATAGGAACATTATATATCTTTTGATATATAAATTCATTTTCTTGATAAACTACACGATTAGGATGCATCTCCAATTCAGTAAGAACTGGATCTCCTTTTACTAAATTAGCTGCTACGATAAGGCGAATAACAGTATCACCTTTTGCTTGTTTTAATCTATCCATTGCTTTTTGATATTCAATAGGATAAATCCATACCCCATCTTTAGAGCCTTCTTTGCCTAATTTATCAATTATTTTGCTATTAGCTAATGCTATAATTTGATTTAAATCACTTTGTATCTGTGCAGGATCATCTGTCTTTTTGATCACTCCACTAGCTAATAATTCACCAACACGATAAATTATTGGTCTTTCACGAATATTTTCTATGCCTTCTTGTAAGTCATTATTCGTTTTTTCTAATTCTAAATTATCTGCTTTTAAACTATCATTACTAGCCAATAAAAGTTGATTATTCTCAACTAGACTTTGATTATCTGCTACCAAATTCTGATTATTTTCTATTAAATTTTGATTGTCCGACCACAATTCTTGATTTCTATTTTGCAAAGCAATTTGTTCTTGCTTTAATAAATTTGCAGCATCTTGTGCTTTTACTAAATCTTGTTGTGTACTTTCTAAATCCTTTTTAGATTTATCATATTCTTTTTTAGTTGTACTTAAATCATTTTCTACATTAACTAAAGCACTAGAAGCTTCTTCTAAGGCAGATTGTTTATTTTCCAATTCTGCCTTTAATTTATCCATACCAAAAAGAGCGGTGCGAACATCTTTAGAAGCAATAGCTAATATTCCAAAAGTAACAGTTGTAATCAATATCCCTGTAATTATCGTCACTAAAATGGATGTATGTCTTGGTCTTAAGCCAAATAATGATAATTTTTTCTTACCAACTTTACTACCTAGGCGGTCGCCAATGAAAGCGATTACGCCACCGGTTAAAACTAATACGACAATCAGCATAATGCCATACATGGTTCATTCCACCTACTTATTATTTTGATTCTTTACGAATTAAATAAATACCCGCTATTAAGGTTACAATATTAGGTATCCAAACTGCTATAACTGGCGGAATAAAGGAACTTTGACCTATTGCACCAGCTAAAGTCATCAATGTATAGTAAATAAAAATAATTATAATACTTATACCAAAACCAATTGAAGAAGAACTACGATTTGGTTGAATGCCAAGTGGTGCTCCAATTAAAGCAAACATCAAGCTAGCCATTGGCACTGTAAAACGTTGATACAATTCTGTTTCTAATTTTTTAGTATCCACGTATTGAGATTTCATAATATTTATCTGTTCACGTAATTCTTTAATACTCATTTCATCTGGTTTTTTCTGACTTTTTATGATTTGATTAGGATTTTGATTTATTGGCAATGCCTGTGAATCAAATTTCATCATACGTTCTGTATTTGGCTGAGATAAATCGTATAATACACCATTATACATAGTCCATTCATCAGCACTCCACTTAGCATACTCAGCATTTTCTACACGTACCATTTTACCTTGATCAAATTCTTGAATAGATAAATTATCTAAATTTCCTGTTTCAGCATCATATCTGCGGGCATATACTAATCTTTGAATATTTCCATCTTGAATTTGTTTGATGATTATATGCTCTTGCGATTCTGGAGAAGTATTTCCCTGTATTTCATAACGCACTAAATCTGCATAAGCCTGATTAGAAGCAGGTACTACATATTCATTAAACACTATGGAAAAAATACTTACACCCAAAGAAAAAGCAATAACTGGTGCTACTAAACGTTTAAAACTTACACCACATGCTTTCATAGCTATAATTTCACTATTACCTGATAATCGACCAAATGTCAACAAAGCTGCAAGTAACATAGACATTGGGAATGTCCATACTATGATACCTGGCAAACTATAGATAATCAAACGTACTATAGCTGAAAAAGATGCTCCATATTGCGTTATATATTGAGCAATACGCAATAGAGTCCCTGACCCTAAAAATACAGCTGAAAATGCACAGATGCCAAAGATAAAGGTCATGACTGTTTCTTTTAATATATATTTATCTAAAATACGCATCTATCATCTTCTCCTATAATTTAAAGTCTTCACCTAAATAGAATTTACGAGCAAGTTCACTATTGGCAATAGTATCGCTATCACCTTCCAAAAGAATTTGTCCACTGTTCATGATATATGCTCTATCTACGATTTGCAAAGTTTCCCTTACATTATGGTCGGTGATTAAAATTCCCATACCACGTTCCTTCAAATAACTGATAATACCTTGGATATCAGCTACAGCTAAAGGGTCAATCCCTGCAAAAGGTTCATCTAATAAAATGAAATGAGGTTCTAGTGCTAGACCTCTTGCAATTTCTACACGTCTACGTTCCCCACCAGAAAGCTGCATACCTAAACGAGTTCTTATATGAGTAATATTAAATTCTTCTAAAAGGTCATTTATTTTTTTATCTTGTTCTTTTTTGGATAAACTTCTAGTCTGTAAAATTGCTCGCAAATTATCTTCTACTGTTAATTTGCGAAAAATAGATGCTTCCTGTGCTAAATAACTTATACCCAATTCTGCACGTTTATTAATTGGCAATCTAGTAATATCAATATCAGAAATAAATACTTTTCCTGATGTTGGTTTTTCTATACCTACAATCATATAAAATGTAGTTGTTTTGCCCGCACCATTTGGACCTAATAAACCTACTATCTCGCCTTTCTTTACATTTAAAGAAACATCTCTTACCGCAGGTGTTCCTTTATACTCTTTAATAAGATTTTTTACTTCAATATGCAAGCGTGTCACTCATTTCTTTTCATATCATCTAATTAATTAATATTTACATTATCTCCTAAATAAACAGTTAATGTATTACCTCTAACAATATTACCATTTTGAGTAGCTACTGCATTTCCTGTAAGTACTAATTTTCCATTGTCTGTACTATTATAAGTAGCATTATCACTATTAGTCACGATATTTCTAGATGGACTTTTAATATTTACATTACCTGTAGCCACAAAATTAAAATCTTGACCATTTCCTGTGTATGTTGCTGTATCACTTGTAGATTGTACATCATTAGTTTTGCTATTTAAATATACATTGCCTGTCGCTGTATATTGATTTGTCATCAAATTTCCTGATAATACATCACCGCGAATATCAGCCTGTGGTCCTGTAGCACTGCCACCTAAAGGCATTGAAATATCACTTGAAGCCTGATTATAATGTATTTCTTCTCCAGTTAAAGTATTATCAGCTTTTACTAATACTACTGAGCCTTTAGCCACAACTTCTTGATTGGCATTAGAGACCAGACTATCTGCTTTTAAGCTCATATCATCCTTATTAGCAGTTACACCACCTGTGATGGATGCTTCTTGAGTCTTGAAATTATATGTTGCTTGGCCACCAGTTAATACACCACCATCGCGAATAACTGTTACCCCACCTGTGGCTATAGCCATATCTGTCTGAGCATTATATTCTATTACGTCGCCTCTTAATTCAATAGGAGCATCTGCTGCAATAACTGTATTTACCATTGAAAAACTCATAATAGCCACAGCAAATGCTGTTTTTAGCTTACTATATTTTTTCATTTATTGATTATCTCCTTTTATAATATGTGCATTACCCATTAATTTAAAATTAGTAAATGCATCTTTACTTTCAGCCTTATCTGCTGTCGCTCTCATGCCTGGTTTATTGATATCAACGTTTCCTTCGCAAGTCAATATACCTTGTTCACCATTCCATGTGACTTTATCTGTCTTAAATTTTAATTCATCACTAGATTTTGCTTCTATACCATCGACCAATTCAATATTTTTATTTTTCTGATCGTAAGTTGCCTTAGGTGCGTCTATCTCTATACTTGTACCATCTTCACGATAAAAAGTACCCTTTACTTTCTCCATGGTAAATATCTGAGAATCCTGATCCACTGTCATTGTCTCTGCATAACATTGCCAAATCAATTTACCATTTACTTCTTCTTTCAAAGTATTATTGTGATATACCATAACTTTATTTGTCTGTGTATTTTGCACTTCTTCAACTTTTGGTCTACTAGCATAAGCCCAATAAATCAATGCAACTATCAATAAAACAAAAATTAAAATTATGGCATTTTTTTTATTTACCTTTTTAGTCATTTATTGACCACCTTAGTTTTCACGGTATGATGTTTTACTCGTTTTTCCTCTGGACGTGTATTCCAACGTTTTTGGAACCAAATCCACTGTGTAGGATGTGCTATGATTTGATCTTCAATAACTTTTGTCATACGCTTTGTAAAATCATACAAATCTGCATTTGTATCTCCAGTATCATTATATACTATTGGCTCATAAATTTCTATTTTATGCGTACCATCACTTTGACGAATAATAAAAGCTGGTACAACTGGTGACATAAATTTACGAGCAAATACAGCAGGTCCCATTGGCGTTGAACATACTTCACCTAAAAATTCGATGAATGCACCACCTGGACCGGCATCTTGGTCTGCTAAAAAGCCTAAAATACGACCTTTCTTCAATGCTCTTGAAGCTGCCAAAAGCTCTGAAGCTGCACCACGTGCAAATATTTCCACTCCAACTTGAGCACGATATTCATCCAATAGCTTTGTATACTGAGAATCTGGTTGTGTCTTAGCTAGTGCTGTAACAGAAAAACCTGCTTTAACAAGACCAGCAGCAAGCCATTCCCATGTTCCCATATGTGCTGTTAAAATTACAACACCTCTGTTTTTTGCATATTCTCGTTTTAGAATATCTAACCCTTCAAATTTTATATACTTAAAATCATCTTTTTTCAATCTTGGCATATATAAAATTTCTAAAACATTTTGGCTTAAATTGATAAATGAATCTTTAACAATCTTTTTAGCTTTTTCTTCATCTATCTTAAAAGATTTCATCATTCTATCAACTGCACGATTGCGTTCTTTAGCTATTAAATGAAAATATAATATACCTAGTATATGCCCTAATCTAAGCAAATTTTTATGTGATAAACAACATAAAAAAGCACTAAAATATTTTAACAATTTATATTTCATTCTAATTCCTCTAATGCCTAAAATAAACTTTTATTGCGAAATATTATTCTCTACTTCTTTGGCATCTGTTTTATCTTCTATATTTAAATAACTATCTACAACAGCTTGCCATTTTTCCTGTACTTTCAAAATAAATTCTATAATTTGACGCACAGCTCCCTTACCACCAGCAAAATCACTCACTAAAATAGATACTGCTTTGGCTTCTTCTGTAGCATCAGCTACAGTTGCTGGAAATCCAACCCTTTTCATTACAGCTAAATCAAATAAATCATCGCCGATATAAGCTACTTCTTCATCTTTTAATTGATATTCAGCCAATAATTCTCTATAAGCTGGAACTTTATTTTTTTTATTTTGATAAAAAGCATTTATTTTTAATTCTCTAGCACGATAAGCAAGCATCTTAGATTCTCTGCCCGTGATAATAGCTGTTTTTATCCCTAATTTTTGGGCTAGAGTAATCCCTAGCCCATCTCTTACATTAAAAGTCTTAAATAACTCACCATTATCACCAACAGCTATAGAACCATCTGTCAATACGCCATCAACATCTAAAATAATCATTTTTACATTTTTTGCTCGTGCTAATGCCTCTTGTGTATATTGCATTAAACCACTCCCTGACGAAGTAAATCAGTAAGATGTACTATACCTACTGGTTCATTTTTTTCTGCATCAATTACTGGAAGCACTGTAATTGGTTTTGGTTGATGTTTTTCCATAATACTAAGTGCTTCAGCAGCCATTTTATCTTTTGTAATTACTACTGGATTTTTAGTCATTAAATCTTCTACTGGTTCATCCAAGAATTCTGCTCCACGTGCGAGCATACGGCGAATATCGCCATCTGTTACCAGCCCAATAAATTTACCATTTTCATCAACTACAGAAGTTGCACCTAATCCCTTTGCTGTCATTAAGAATAACGCTTCTTTTGCTGTTTTATGCACAGAAATAACTGGATTATCTTCACCTGAATGCATAACATTTTCTACAGTTAAAAGCAATCTTCTGCCAAGTGCTCCACCTGGATGGAATACAGCAAAATCCTGAGCTGTAAAATTGCGTGAAGATAAAAGTGCTATAGCTAGTGCATCTCCCATAGCAAGAGTTGCTGTTGTACTAGCAGTAGGTGCAAGACCTAATGGACAAGCTTCACGTTCTACACTTATATCAATATAATAATCTGCATTTTTACCGAGTGTAGATTCACGTCTACCACTCATAGCAATAATTTTTGCACCAATGCGTTTAATTATCGGTAAAATATTTACAATTTCATTGGATTCGCCACTATTAGAAATAGCAAGTACCATATCATTAGCTGTAACCATACCTAAATCGCCATGAAATGCTTCTGCTGGATGCATAAAAAATGAAGGTGTTCCTGTACTAGCTAAGCTTGCTGCTATTTTTCTGCCTACATGTCCAGATTTTCCCATACCTGTTACAATAATACGGCCACTACAAGCTAAAATAGCCTTTACAATTTCTTCAAATTCATCATCGATATGACTAACTAATTTTTTTACTGCATCTGCTTCTATTTGAAGTGTTTCTATAGCCTTTTCTTTTATCATGATTATTACCTCACAATTTAACTCTCAAAAATCCCAGTAATATTTTATTTATTTATTTTTTTCTTTGTTATTTCATTGATTGCGATTAAATCTTTTAATAAATCTTCTAATTTATCTAGATAAACCATATTTGGTCCATCACAAAGTGCTTCTTCTGGATTATCATGAACTTCCATAAAGAAACCATCTACACCTACACCAGCTGCACCACGAGCTAAGAATTCTACATATTCTCGATTGCCAGCAGAGCTTGTACCTGCTCCACCTGGTAATTGTACACTATGTGTTGCATCAAAAATTACTGGATAGCCTGTAGAACGCATGATAGGGAAAGAACGCATATCTACGACTAAGTTATTATAACCAAAGCTTGCTCCACGTTCTGTGAGTAAAATCTTTTCAGAACCAGCTTCCTCTAATTTTTTAACCACATTTTTCATATCTGCTGGAGCCAAGAATTGACCTTTTTTTACATTTACAACACAGCCAGATTTTGCAGCTGTATATAATAAATCTGTCTGACGGCTTAAAAATGCTGGTATCTGTAATACATCTACTACTTTGGATACTGGTTCAACCTGTGTTTCATTGTGAATATCTGTAACAATTGGCACATTGAGTTCATCTTTTATACTTTGAAGCCACTTTAATCCTTTTTCAAGTCCTGGACCACGATATCCGTTATAAGAAGAACGATTTGCTTTATCGAATGAAGCTTTAAATACATAAGGAATACCAAGTCGAGAAGTTATTTCTTTTATAGTTTTACCAATATATAAAGAACGTTCATATGATTCTAATACGCATGGACCTGCTAAAAGTACTAATGGATTTCCCGCACCAACTTCAAAATTACCAATTTTTACTGTATGCATAACTACACTTCCTCACTTTTTAAATTATTTATTATTTTCCATTTCTTGATATATTTTATTTACTTCTTCTAAATCTTCTTTTGTATCTACACCAACAAAATGTTTATCTGTGGTTATAACTTTGATTTTATAGCCATTTTCTAAAGCTCTAAGCTGTTCTAAAGACTCTGTTTGTTCAAGTGGTGTTGGTTGCATTTTAGCATATTGTAACAGAAAATCTCTACGATAACCATATATTCCAATATGTTTATAAACAACAACTCCTGTATTTTCACGAGGATATGGTATCAAAGAACGTGAAAAATACAATGCATAACCATTTTTATCTGTAATTACTTTTACATTTCCTGGTTTTGCTTTTTCTTCTTCTTTCATAGGAGTCTTCACTGTAGCCATTTTTAAATCTTCATCATTTAAAAATTCCTGTGCTAAATCATCAATAATCTGTGGATCGATAAGTGGTTCATCACCTTGAACGTTAATGATTACATCTGCATCTGGGCATTTTTGAGCTACTTCTGCCAATCTATCTGTACCTGTTGGATGATTTTTTGCTGTCATTATAGCTTTTCCGCCAGCTTTGACTACAGCATCATATACTCTTTCATCATCAACAGCTGCTATTACTTCTGCTGGTTTTGTAGCATTTAATACACGTTCATATACACGTACAATCATTGGTTTCCCAGCTATATCTGCAAGTGGTTTTCCTGATAATCTTGTAGAGGCATAACGAGCTGGTATTACACAAATAATTTTCATTTTTATCCCTTCAATCTAGGTAAATTTTCCTTTAAATATTCAAATAAAACTTGTGTTTCATCAATAAAAGTAACTTCTATACTGATAATATAAATCGGTATAGGTCTTTTTTTACTCAATAAAGTTTCTGGTATTTTTACAGCATCTTTATCGGTAATGATAATAGCTTCTGCACCTTGTTCTTCTGCTTGATGCATGACTTCTTTTATTTCTTCTTCTGTATAATCGTGATGATCAGGGAAACGCAAACTTTCTGTAATAACAGCACCTATATCGCTCAAAGTCTGCTCAAAAGATGCTGGATTTCCTATAGCTGACATAGCTATGACTTTATGGCCTTTCATCATATCTACAGATAAAATTTCATTTGGTTTTCGACTAAATAAATTGCCAATTTCCACAAAACCCAATGGTTTATGTGTACTTTCTACAACTAGAGCATGATCATTATACTTAGCTAAAGTATTTCTTATTTCTTTACATGCAGTTTTACTAGCTTGATCAACTTTTGTCAATAGACAAACATCAGCTCTGTTTAAATGACTTAATGGCTCACGAAGCGTACCGCGTGGTAGCATATGACCATTGCCAAATATATTTATAGCATCAACTAATAAAATATTTAAATCACGTTTTAATTGCCAATGTTGATAACCATCATCCAAAATTACTACATCTACATTGAAATTATCTACAGCATATTTTCCCGTAACAGTTCTATCTGTACCAATCAAAACTGGTATATCAGGTAAACTTCTCGCTAAAAGATAAGCTTCATCTCCAGCTTGGTCTGCTGACATAAAAACTTTATTGCCATCAGATACAATACCTACATCGCCCTTCCATTTTGCACGATAGCCACGATTTAAAATAGCTACTTTATAACCTAAATCGCGAATATATCTGGCTAATAATTTGGCTGTTGGTGTTTTACCTGTACCGCCAACTGTTATATTACCAATACTTATAACAAAACAATCTAATTTTACTTGTTTGGCAATACCCCATTTATACAAATTTAATTGAAAATTTACGAGGCTGCGATAAATCAAAGAAAATCCATATAATACGCCTAAAAATATTTTTGCCGGTATGCTTTTCTTATTTTTATCATGAACTAATTTATATAAATAAGTTTGGAGATTTTCTATTTTTTCTGTAGAATGCACTTGTACAGAATTACCTTTTTCGCATTCATCTAATAATTCATGTAAGATAACAGCTGAACGACGAGATGCTCCTCTATTATCCTCAATTATTTGCAATGTTTCTCTTTCCATTTGATGTCGTTTTTCAGGACAATCAAATAAATCAATCACTGCATTTGTCAATTCTTTACTATTCTTAACAGTTATACAAGCATTTCGTTTACTAAATAAAACATGCGTATCTTTAAAATTAAACATATTAGGACCAACAATTATAGCTTTGCCATGAGCTGCTGGTTCTAAAATATTATGTCCACCATGTCTTATTAAACTACCGCCTACATAGATAACATCGCCCACACTATATATTTTACCTAATTCACCAATGGTATCTAAAATCACTACATCTTGTTCATATGATGGATTTTCTTTTAATACTGTACGGAAATTAGTTTTAAATCCATGTTTATGGCAAATACTAGCAATCTCATCTTTACGTAAGATACTTCTCGGTGCAATCAATAATTTGACTCCAGGATGTTGTTTTTTTAATTCACTATAAGCTTTTAAAACAGCTTCTTCTTCACCTTTATGCGTGCTTCCTGCTAAAAATATACCTTTTGCCTGATCTAAACACAATTCTTTTAACATTGCACTGCGTTCAGTTTCATTTACATTAGTATATGTCTGGTCAAATTTTGTATTACCTGTAACTGTAACTAAATTCTCATCTGCTCCCAAACGAATGATATATGACGCATCAATTTCTGATTGCATAGCAAATTTTTTCACTGTACCAATCATATCAGATAAAATACTAAACATATATTTATAACGTTTTACTGATTTATCACTAATTCTACCGTTTACCATCATTACTGGTATATTATATTTTCTTGTAGCTTTTAAGAAATTCGGCCAAAGTTCTGTTTCTACAGGCAAAAATACACGAGGACGAATTTTTTTGATAAAACGTTCAGGAAGCCATGGCAAATCTAAAGGAAAATAAATTATACTATCGGCATCTTTAATAATGCGATTGGCCATGGTATATCCTGTATTAGTTACTACTGATACTAATATTGGTGTATGGGGAAATTCTCTGCGAAACTCTTTAATGATTGGACTTGTTGCTACAATCTCCCCTACTGAAGAAGCATGTATCCAAATACAATTTTTGCCAGCTACTTTATCTAAAGCATGTTCTGGCAAAAAACCACAACTTTGAATCATGCGTTTTAAAAAACCTTTTTCACGAATAGTTCTAACTATAAAATATGGTATCAATAGTATAACAAGCAATATAGCTACAATATTGTATAAAATCTGCATATATTCCACCTATTTTACTTTCTTATTACTAAATTGTATGTTATACAAATGACTATATAAACCACCTGTCTGCATAAGTTCTTGATGAGTGCCCATTTCTTGTACACGACCATTATCTAAAACAATTATTTTATCTGCATGTACAATCGTGGACAAACGATGTGCTATAACAAATGATGTTCGACCTACCATCAATTTATCCAATGCTTCTTGAACGATTTCTTCACTTTCAGTATCAAGTGCTGACGTTGCTTCATCTAAAATCAAAATTCGCGGATTTTTCAAAATGGCTCTAGCTATTGCCATGCGTTGACGCTGACCACCTGATAGAGTTATACCACGTTCACCGATTTTCGTATCATAACCATCAACTAAATTCATAATAAAATTATGTGCATTAGCCGCTTTTGCCGCTGCAATGATTTCTTCATCTGTTGCATCTAATCGTCCATAGCGAATATTTTCTTTAATTGTACCACTAAACAACATAGTTTCTTGCGGTACTACGCCAATTTGCTCACGCAAAGATTTTATGGTTACATCACGAATATCTATATCATCAATAGTGATAGAGCCTTTCGTTACATCGTAAAATCTAGGAATTAAATTGGCAATAGTTGATTTCCCAGCTCCACTAGGACCGACAAAAGCAATCACTTGACCTGGATTAGCCGTTAAAGATAAATCATGTAAAATAGTTATACCATCTTTATAGCCAAAGCTAACATGATTAAATTCTACTTTACCACTAATCTTAGGAAGTTCTTTCGCATCAGGCTTATCTTTCAATTCTTCTTGTGTATCTAAAACATTAAATACACGTTCTGCTGCAGCCATTGCTTTATTGATAGTACCGTATACTCTACTTATACGCTTTACTGGATTAGCTAAGTTTACAGCATAAGTCAAAAAGGCGATAAGTGCCCCTGCTGTCAATGCACCATTAACTACTTGATATCCACCAAACCATAAAATTACAGTCACGATAACTGCTGCTAAAAATTCAACTGTTGGTGTCAATAATGAACTCAATTGAACACTTTTCATATTTGCTTTAAAGTTTAAATCATTTTGCTTTTGAAATCTTTCTATTTCATATTCTTCCCTAGCAAAGGATTTTACTACACGCACACCTGAAATAGATTCTTGTAATAAAGATGTGATTTCTGCTGTACGTTCTTGGATAAGCGATCCGCTTCTCTTTAATTTTCTACCAAAAATTTTCATGGCTTGTCCAATCAATGGTACAACTACCAAAGTAACTAAACTCAATTTCCAATCTAAATAAAACATCATTACTAAAGAACCGATTAAAATTGATGATTCTGTTACTAATTCAATCAAGCTATCCACTAATGCTGCCTGAAGTGCTGCTACGTCATTAGTTATATAACTCATTATTGTACCTGTCTGTTTCTTTTCATAATATGCTAACTGCAACTGTTGAAATTTCACATAAAGTTTTTCACGCACATCAATAATTACTCTTTGTGCTATATATGATACTAAATACGACTGACCATAGAAGAATATCCCTCTAAAGAAGAATACTACAACTATGCCTACTGCTATTAAATTTAATAGTACCATATCTCTTTCCATAAGTACCTTATCTATCATATCTTTTATAATCCAAGGTACATATAAATTTGCTGCTGCTGACATTATGATACAAACAATAGCTAATAAAAGCCTTTTCCAATATGGTTTTATAAATAAAATCAGTCTTTTATAATCATTCATATCATTTATTCCTTAATCTTATCTTTAAATTTATCAACTGTCTGTAATATTAATTCAGCTGTTTTATCAGCTACTCCAGGTGAACCTAATTTTGCTTTTACCATCAACAAATCTTCTTTTACCTTTTTAGCACTAGCTGTATCTTTATAAAATTGTCTTGCAAACTTAGCAATATTTTCACCATTGACTTCATCTTGCAATAATTCAGGTAAAACCTGCCTATCAACTAAAATATTAGGCAAACTAAAATATTTTATTTTTACAAATATTTTAGCTATACGATAAGTAATTGCAGACATTTTATATAAAACGATTGATGGCAATCCCATAAGTGCAGCCTCTAATGTAACTGTTCCCGAAGTAGCAATTGCAAAATCACAACAATTCATCAAATCATATGTTTTTTCTTCACATAATTTTATATTTAATTTATGTTTTGCAATTTCTTCTTGCAAATAAACTTTATCTATACCCGTTGCCACAGGCAAGAAAAACCTGGCCTTTTTTCGTTCTTTAACAATAAGTTTAGCTGCATCAAGCATCGGTTCTAATAAATTAGCAATTTCTTGTTTTCTACTTCCTGGCAATAATAAAATATTATCATCATTCAAATTTATATCAAAAAATTTAGCTGCTTCTTGTTTACTCATAGATGCTTTTACATTATCCATTAAAGGATTTCCCACAAAGGAGATATCTGCCCCTGCTTGTTTATATACATCTAATTCAAAGGGAAAAATTGCCACTATCTTATCAGCAATTTTAGCCACATCTTTGGCTCTGCCTTTACGCCAAGCCCAAGCTGAAGGTGGTATATACGAAAAAACAGGTATATTCAATTTTTTAGCTTCTCTAGCAAGACGCCAATTAAAATCTGGATAATCAATCAAAACTAATATGTCAGGTTTTTGTCTTTTCATTTCCTCTACTAAAGCATCTTTTAACTTAAACATTTTGCGTAAATTAATCAATACTTCCCAAAAACCCATTACACTATAATCTAACATGTTTTTACAAAGCTTCACTCCAGCTTGTTCCATCTGGGGCCCACCAAAACCAAACATTTCAATATCTGCATATAGATTTTTTAATGCTTTAGCTAAGTTTGCACCATGCATATCACCAGAAGTTTCCCCTGCTGAAAACATAATTTTATACATACAATCCTCCAGCCTTTATCAAGCAGAAAAAGACGCGATGATACTATTTTTATACTGTATCGCCGCGTCTTAAAATACTACATTGCCACAATAGTTATAGCATTTTCATCAGCTAATGATAAAACTTTTTCTCTATCTACAATCAGAGTACGACCTGCTTCAATTACTAAACCAGAAGCTTTTACTTCTATCATAGATTCAATTGTTTTTACACCAACAGCTGGCATATCAAAACGATTATCTTGAGCTGGTTTTGCCACTTTTGCTACAACTGCATTCCCGCAAGCGAGTTTTCCGCCACGTAAAATACATGCATCTGTTCCCTCAATAGCTTCTAAAGCCATTACTGCTCTATCTTTAACAACTACTGTTTGACCAATATCTAAGCCACCAAGAGCTTTTGCCATTTTAAAACCGAATTCCATATCTAGACTTTCTCTCTCTGTAGGCTGACGTTTAGTCAATACACCTTTTTTAGGCATAATCATTTTCAAGAGCATTGTCTGATCAAATGTTGTAATACCTTCTTTAGCAAGCTCAGCTACGAATGCTAACATCATTGTATCATCGCTTCTATCTTTTAATGAAGATAATAACGCCATCATTCTAGCATCAGGTATTGCATGCTGTCCTGAAAATAAAATTTCTTTTGTGACTTTACCAATCATCACTACATCTGTTACTTCTTTGCCTTTTAAATAATCTATTATACTGCCCAATTGAGCTACATTTATAGATTTAAAATCTGTTGCTACATCTTTTAAATCTTCTTCTACACCATCAACTAAACCTACAGCATAAACATCTATGCCCATAGCTCTTGCTGCTTTAGCTACTTCGACTGGTAATCTTCCTATACCAGATAATAAACCTATTGATTTCATCTTAAAATCCTCACTTTAATTGCTACCTTCATGGTTTTCTCTACAAATACCACGATCAGCATTTCTTAAAAAGCGTAAAAAATGTTCTACTTCAGTACAAGATTCTACTTCTTGCTCAATTACAGATATCGCCTGTGCTAATTTCAATCCTGAACGATATAAAATCTTATATGCTTGTTTAATAGCTCTTCTTGATGTTGGTGAAATACCTGCACGTGCTATACCTACACTGTTTAGCCCACAAACATTTGCAGGTCTACCATCTACAATAGTATATGGCACCACATCTTGTACTAATTTAGAAAAGCCTCCTACCATTGCATTTCTACCGATTTTTACAAATTGGTGAACACCGGCAAAACCACCTAAAACAGCTCTATCTTCTACGATAACATGACCTGCTATTGATGCATTATTAGCCATAATAACATTATTGCCTACAATACAATTATGAGCTACATGTGTATATGCCATAAGTAAACAATCATTGCCAATACGTGTTTCTTCCTCAGCTCCACAAGCTCTATGAATTGTAGCATATTCACGAACTTTAGTCCTATCGCCAATATACACATATGATTTTTCACCCACAAATTTTAAATCCTGTGGTTCAGCACCAATTGATGCACCTGGAAAAATCACGCAGTCTTTACCAATTTTAGTCCAACCTGTAATCACAGCATGCGGTTCAACTTTTGTTCCGTCACCAATTTCTACATTTTCTCCAATAACCGCAAATGGACCAATTTCTACATTTTTCCCGATTTTGGCATTTTCATGAACTATTGCTAATGGATGTATTTTGCTTTCTGCCTCCATTTATATTCACTCCTTAAAAACTACACCTTTTGGTGAAATTCCATCATAGTAAAAGAGCCAATTAATTGGCTCTTTACACCTTAATTAATCATTTTATAAGTTTTCTGGTTTTTGTAAAGCAAAAGTAAAGTCACCTTGAGCTACTAATTTATCATCAACAAAACCTTCACAATGAACTTTACCAAAATCGCCACGAATTTTCACAATTTCAGATTTCATAATAAGCTGATCACCAGGAACTACTGGTTTTTTAAATTTAACATTATCCATACCGCCAAAATAAGCTAATTTACCGCGGTTTTCTGCTGGATATAATAAAGCAAAACCACCAACTTGAGCCATTGCTTCTAAAATTAACACGCCTGGCATAATTGGATGACCTGGAAAATGTCCTCTAAATTGGTCTTCATTTATAGAAATATTTTTTATACCTACTGCATATTTCATAGGTTCTAATTCAATAATACGATCAATCAATAAAAATGGGGGACGATGTGGTAAAACTTTTTCAATTTCAGGAATATCAATTCTCATAGTATAACCTCTCTTCTGCTTAAATAAAGTCTGCAAGAATTTTTTTTGCTAACTTTGTATTTAATTCATGACCTGATTTTACAGCGATTACATGACCTTTTATTCTACCTGCTAATCTCAAATCACCAATAGCATCTAAAATTTTATGACGAACTAATTCATCTGGAAAACGAAGTTTATTCATCCAGCCTTCATCATTATAGACAATTACATTATCTAAATTTCCACCTAGACCTAAACCCATTTTGCGTAAGGCTTCTACTTCTTTTTCATAAGCAATAGTTCGTGCTGTAGCAATCTCTTGTTTATAATGTTCTTTAGTGGTAAATTCAAAATCTTGATATTGTGTACCAATCAATGGATGTGGATTTAATGATGTAAAGCTCACACGGAACCCATCATAAGGAACTACCATTATAAAACGTTCCTTATCATCTATGCGATATACTTTATCAATCTCCAATATATTTGCTTCTTTATCTTGTTCTTTTGTACCTGCTTTTTCCAGTAATTCTAAAAAAACATTTGCTGAACCATCCGTCACTGGTGGCTCTTCACTATCAATTTCAATATAACAGTTATCTATATTACTAGCAAATAATGCTGACATCAAATGTTCGATTGTAAAAATCTTAACATCGCCATTGCTAATTGTCGTTGCTCTTAACGTAGATGTCACATTACTTGCTATTGCTTTTATCTGTGTTTTTTCTGGTAAATCCGTTCTAATAAATACAATCCCTGTATCTACTGGAGCAGGACGCAATCTCATATTAACTTCTGTACCTGAATGCAGGCCAATTCCAGTATATGAAACATCTACCGCAATTGTTTTTTGCTTTGTCATCGTCGTCCTCCTAAAAATTATATATAATTATTTTACAAGACAACTCTATTTACTGCAAGTTATTTGCCTCTTTTTTCTTTTTTTCAGCATATTTCCATCTATTATGTAACCAAAACCATTCTTCGGGATAGTCTCTTATATGCTGTTCTACTAAACTTGTCAAATATGCCATCATATCATATATATCTTTTTGTTTATCTTTTGTTTTAGCTGTAAAAACAGGCTCAGATATAGTCAATATATGATGCCCTGGTTTATCTTTATCTTCTGTAATAAATGCTGGCAATATAGGTGCTGATTTAAATCTACTCATAACGGCTGGCCCTTGTACACAAGAAGCTTCATATCCTAAAAAAGGCATCATTATACCTGTAGAGCCGCCATCTTGGTCCATGATTAAGCCAATAAAATATTTTTGCCCAAGCATCTTCATCATTTCTTTGATATCCAATTTATCTGTTATGTGCATACCAGTAAAAGCTCGACAATAATTTATAAAATTATTTACACCTTCATTACGTTGATGTTGAGCTACTCCTGCTATTTTCATACCTCTATGAGTAAGTGCTGCCCCTATGATTTCCCAATTACCACTATGTGCAGTAGCGATAACACCGCCATTTCCACAGGTGATGGCTTTTTTTATATTTTCTTCTCCAATCACAGTCACATATTTATCAATATTTTTACATATAATTTTAAATCGCAATACTTCCATGATCATCGTTCCAAATCTAGTCCAACTTTTCTTGGCAATTCTTTTAGCTTCATTATTTGATACTTTTAGACAACGCTCAATATTATGTATTGCCATTTGTTTTCTTTTTTTAGGAACTACAATCCATGTTAATTCACCTAAAATCTTACCTATAAATCTTGCTACACCATCTGGTAATAAACAACAGACATTACTCAAAAATACTAATATATTATATAACATTCAAAAATCCTTTCTTTTATAATTTCTATACCTTCACAATCTTATAATACTAATTTATATTCTTTAAATTTTTATAAAATCTACAAAAAAAGTAGCTAAGCATTAGAGCTTGGCTACTTTTAATAATTCATAAATTAATTCTTGTTTTCTTCTAACGCTTTTAAACGCTTTTCCATTAATTTTAATTTTTTCATCATATCTGGCAAACGTCCTTCATTTGCTTTAATTCTGAGCCATTCTTGATGAGGACGAGCAGGAAAACCTGCATAAAAAGAATTTTCAGGTACATCTGCAATTAATCCTGTACGTGCTGCCATCACAGAATTACTACCTACTTTTATATGACCTTTAGAGCCAACTTGACCTGCAAAAGTAACATTATGCCCAACTATTGTTGAACCTGCAAGACCTGTTTGAGCTACTACTAAACAATTTTCACCCAATACACAATTGTGTCCAATATGAACAAGATTATCTACTTTCGTTCCCTTACCTATCACTGTTGAACCAGTTGTTGCTCTATCAATTCCTGCATTACAGCCAATTTCTACATCATCTTCAATAACTACATTGCCAACTTGTGGCACTTTTGTATGCTGTCCATTTTTAGTAATGAAGCCAAATCCATCAGCTCCAATTACAGTATTATCATGAATAATTACATTTTTTCCTACTTTGCAATATTCACGAATACTAACACCTGCATGAAGTACTGTATTATCATCAACACTAGCATATTGACCAATATACACATTTGGATAAATTTCTACATTATCTCCAATAGTTGCATTATCATCAATATAAGCAAAATCCATTATAGCTACATTCTCACCAATTTTTACGTTTTCACCAATATGAGCTTTAGCACTAATAATTTTAGCAACTTTTAATTCTGGTTTAAAAATATTTAATAAAATATTGAATGCTTCACGAGGATTTTTTACTTTTATACAAGTCTTAGAAAAACCATTCACATCATCTTGTATAATTACAGCAGCTGCATTACATGCAATAGCTTCTTCTAAATGTGGATCTACGGCAAAAGTTATTTCACTAGGTCCAGCTAAAGCTATTCCTGTTGCTCCTGTGATAACTAATTGTTCATCATAATCCCCACAAAGTTTGCCATTTATTAATTTTGCTATATCTGCTAGTGTTCTTTTCATAATATTACCCCTTTTTATTGCAACTTCTGAATTACTTCGTCTGTAATATCAATTCCACCTTGAACTACAAACTCTTGTTTTTGAACTTGCATACCATTTGAACGCACTAATGTTTTTGGCACTACAGCAGATAATTCTTTTTCAGTTGATACTTCTGCGAGCACCTTGTCCATTGTATTTTTTACCTGAGATTTATATTGCATATCTAAGCCTTGATATTGACGCTGAATATCCATTTGAGCTTTTTTGAAATCTTCATCTGACATAGTTGATTTTTTATTCATTAAATCAGTTTCTTTTGCTTCAATTTCTTTATTTTTAGCATCAATATTGTCTCTAATTGTTTTTATCTGTGGTGCTTCATTCATCACGCGTTCAGCATCTAAATAGCCTAATTTAGTTTCATTTCCACAACCTGACATAAATACACTCATCAAAGAAATAAGTGCTATTACTAACATTAATTTTATTTTCATTGTACCGTATCGTCCTTCCATATACTATTATAACATCTTACTTTTGCATTTATTCATTAGTTAATTCAGATATTACATCGTCTGTAATATCAATTGAATCAACCCCTACAACCATACCATTTAAAACAGTATTATCAAAACTATCTATTTTTATATTACCAAAAAAATCTAAATTAGCTGGAACATCAGCAATAACCAATTTCAAATGTTTTTGAATGGCTATTTTCATCGCTTTACTAGCTATATCTTTAAGCATGCTTCTTTTTAATAAATTTATTTCATTTTCTTTTGTATGCAATAATATTATTAATCGTTCACTATCTTTTTTTCTAGCTTGAAGCATTTGCAGTCTATCTTGAAGGTATTGTGCATCCCTTTGTTGTTCTGCTTGTTGTCTTTCTAAAGAATTTTGCACATCCATTTGATGTATCTGTTGTACATTTATGCCTAATTGTGCTTCTCTTTGTTTTCTCCACTCCATTAACTCATTTGCAACTTTTAAATTATATTGTTGCTCAATAGAAAAAACTAATTCTCCTCGTTCTTTTTTTAATTGCTCTAAGGTATCTAGAATTTTATCTTTCTCATCTTCAGTTAGTTTTAAATTCTTAGCATTATCTAATTTTATAGTGCAATTAAAAATAGCATTTGTATATTTATCTGTTATTGATGCTATAGCTTTATTTTTATCATCAGCTAATTTTTGTCGTATTTCATTTTCTTTATTTATTGTTTCTTCTTTTAATTGCTGCTTAGCCTTTATTTCCTGTAAATTATTTTGTTCATCTACAACTTGTTCAAATACCTGAGCAGCTGGATTTACTTCTGGTGGCTGTAGTTCTTCTGTATTTAATGTATATGATTTTAACTTTATCAATATTAATATTTTTTCAGCTTGTAATTTCTCCAATTTAGCATAATCACTATGCTTAGTAATTAATTTATCTATATCTACTGTGGCTACAGCTGAATTAACATCTAATTGCACAGGAGGCTTTTGCATATGTTTATGCCAGATATATACACCACCTATAATACACAACAATACACAAATAATTCCAACGATAACAGATATCTTTTTCTTGGTTTTATCTTTATCTTTTCTTTGTTGTATATTATTATCATCTTTTTGTTCATCTGCCATAAAGCCACCTCCCATATATCTAAAAATTACTTAGATTATTAAAATACCGAGCACTAATACACTTGCTCGGTATTTTATCTGCAAAACATAAAAATTAATTTTGTCCAGAAGAAGCAGCTGTATCTGTAGCTTCAGAAGATGTTGTATCTGCATTATCTTGTGTAGTTACATCGCCTTGAGCTTGAATTTTTGTCAAAACATCTTGTGTAATATCTTGTCCACCATATAATACATTGTTTTTATCTAATACAACATTAATACCTCTAGCATCAGCTACTGCTTTTACTTGTTCTTCAATACTATTGCGAATAGGATCTATAAGTTCTTTTTGTTTATCTTGCATTTCTTTTTGTTTTTGTTCTATAAATTGTTGTTGTTGTTCTGGTGTCATATTAGCTGCTTGATTTTGAAAATCTTCTTGAATTTGTTTTGCAGCTGCTTCATATTTTTCACGAGCTGGTTGCATTCCTGGATGTTCTGCAATAAGTTTTGAATAATCTACAATACCAACATTAGAAGAAGATGCTCCTGCCATACCAGATTGATATTGTGATACTCCTAAAGCAACAATACTAAATACAAATACTGCTGCGATGATAATACTAATGATTTTTACTTGTTTCTTTTCAAAATTAATCAATTTTATCTTCTCCCTTTATAAGGCTTTTGCCTCTTAGTTAAAACACTTTAATTATAACAAACTAAAAAATCTTATTCAAGAATAGAATTAACTGCAGGAAAATCCTGCAGTTAAAAATCAAACACGTTAAATATAAATTAGAAGTTTCCACCTACATTAAAGTGAAGTCTTCCTCCATCTTCGCCCCAACCATAATCTAGACGAACTGCTCCAATTGGTGATTGTACTTGTAAACCTATACCTGCACTAGCATGTAATGTTAAATCATCTTCAATAGAACTCCATGGGCCCCATGATTTACCACCCCAAGCATCACCTATATCAGTAAATAAAGCACCTTGAACTTTATTCATCAATGGGAAACGATATTCCATTGTACCCATCAACATTTTATTACCAGAAAATTGTCCATCACGATAACCACGAACAGAATTTTGACCACCAACTTCAAACAAAGCAGCTTCAGGTAAATCTTCATTAGCATATCCTGCACTACCACGTAATGCTATAACTTGGGCATGGCCCACTTTATAATATCTCTGTACACTGCCTGTAAGTTTAGTATAATCAAAATCTCCACCTAAACCAGCGTATTCTAGAGATAAACTTGTTCTCGTACCTTCTGTTGGATAGAAAATATTATCTCTTGTATCACGAATTTGTGAAGCTATAATACTTCTAGTTTCCCCAAAATTATTATCTCTCCAATCTTTATATTGAGGTGTATCTCGATTATATGGACCATCTTCATGACCGCGATAATCTGTATTATTTATTTTAAAACCTAAATAATTCATTGTATATTCGTCGATTGGACGGCCAAAATTCAATTCATAACCTTGATTTTTCTTATCATAAGTTTCAATAAGATTACCATCATTATTATAATCATCATATTCAAACTTACGATCATATATACGAAATGTTCCTGTAGTTTCTTTTTCATCAAGCCATGGCTTTGTATAAGAGATGCTATATCCACTATCATCTCCATCATCGCCACCAAATTCGTACATGGCTTTAATAGAATCACCTGTACCTCTAAAGTTAGTATCACCGATACTTACCATACCTAAAAGTCCATCTTCACTGCTATAACCAGCACCGATACCAAAAGAACCTGTACGTTTTTCTATAACAGTTAATTCCATAATGATATTATTAGGATCTTGCTGTCCTGGTAAAATTTTTACACTAACATCATCAAAAAATCCTAAATTATATACACGTTGCATACTGCGACGAGCTTTTTTAGCATCAAAAACTTCACCTGGTTTTATACGCATTTCACGAGTAATAACATAATCCTTTGTCTTATCATTACCCTTTACTACATAACCTTCGAGAATACCTTCATTAAAGATTAAAGTTAAATTACCACTTTCATCAATGGAAATATCTCTTAATTTTGCTAAAATATATCCATCTTGACGATAACTTGCCTCAATATTTGCTAAATCTGTATTTAATTGACGAATATTCAAAATTTCGCCTTTCTTTACAGTTAACATATTTTCAATTTTATCTGTGGAATACACTTGATTTCCCAAGATTTCTACAGAACTCAATACAGGATTTTCCATTACATGATAAGTTATTTTTACACCTTCAGGGACAACTTCATAAGAAGGATAGTTATCATAAAAATAACCTGTATTGTATATGCTATCTCTATCTTGTTCAATATTTTTTACATTAAATTTATCTCCAGCTTTAACAGTTAATACTTTTAATATATCATCTTTAGCTATTTTTTCATTGCCTACCACATCTACGCTAACTACTGTCATATCTGTATAGGCACTATTATTTTTAATAGTTTCTTCTGTTGGTCTTTGCTCTTTCCAAGCATTCATCTTATCAATAGCTGCTTGGTCTTGGACTTTATCTATTTTACTTTCTTTAGATTTTTCCTTGCTAACGACAATGTCCTTGTTTGTATCTACAGCACTAGTTCCTTCAGATACATCTTGCATAGTTTCATCAACTTTTGCTTCTACTTCATCTTGAGTCAAATTTTCTGCTGATACAATATTTTCTTTTACATTATTATCTGCAACATTTGCAAAACAATTATTTATACTAAAAGCACTAATATTAGCCATAGCTAATGCACAGACTAATAATTTATAATTTTTCTGTTTCAAACAAACAACCTCCTTAAATTGAGACAACTCACCAATACTGTAATTTTATCACAACTGTATGAAAAATAATATCTTTCATAAAAAAAAAGTTATGATACCCAAAAAGATATGAGTATCATAACAAACCTATCTTAAAAATAAATTAAAATTTCCACTGCATTTCTAATTTTACATTATAAACACCATCATCTTCAATTTCAGTGATTATACCAATATTATCATTCATATAATATTGTAAACCTACTCTATTTAAATCATAATTTATACCTTTCGTATAACGAAGCATCACCTTATCAGATAGATATTTACCAATTTGAATGCTATAAACATCATCATCATTTGTATCAAAACGTTTCTTAGCACTATCAGTTAAACTATCTCGAGAAATTCTAAATTCATCTAAATTTAATACATTTCTCAAAGTACCTTCAACTTCATTTAAGAAACTCATCTGTAGTCCAACTGTTGCTAATGATAATATATCATCTTCTGTCAATTCTCCAGAATTGCCATCTTTACTATTCGTTCTAAAAGCCAACAATTTTATTATTTCTGCATCATTCATTGCTGGTTCAGAAAATAATCTTGGTTCTAGTTGCTTATCTAATGGTCCTTGTAAACTTACAAAAACTTTTGTTCGATCAAGTCTAGTCATAGCCAAAAAGTCTATACTTGGGAAAAATGAATCCACTTGATTAAATACAATATTACCTACTTCAATATTAAAAATAGTTTTTAATACATTTATAGTTCCCTTATCAACTGTTAAGCTTCCAGAAGCTTTAGGATGTATTGTCGTTCCTTTTATATTGAATGCCCCTTTTATATATAAATCATATAATAGTGCATCATAAGCATGTACATTTTCACCCAAATTAACATTAATATCTAAAACCATTTCAGGAAGCATTGTATCTGTTGTCTCTGGAAGTGGTGGCATAGAAACTTCTATATTATTAAAATCAAGATTAGTAGTCAATTTCGGCAATTTTCTACCATAAAAATCAACTTCATTAAATTGTAAATTTCCTACTAAATGACCTGTATAATAATCCGATACAATATCTAAATCATTTAAATCAAGATTAAAATTATACCCTGTAATTCCCTGACTTGTAAGATGTGCTGTTCCGATTAAATTATAGTTGCCATCTCCCATTTTTCCGGTAAATTGTTTAATCGTCATTAAATCTTGATCAAAATCTATATCTACATTTATATTTTCTAATGGACTATCTACATACTTAAATTTTATAGCACTATCTACAGTAGATATATTTCCCTTAAAATTAGGTTTTTGTACTGTTCCTGTAATATTTAAACTACCTTGAACATTACCCATTGACCATTCTACGTATGGTGTAAACGATGGTAATACATTTAAATCTGTATTTTCTAGATAAACCTTCAAATTCATTTGCTGATTTATATTTTCTTCATTTCTCTTATCTACTTCTAAAGCAGCAATAGGTATACTACCTTCAGCTTTTATCGCACATTGTCCCTTATTAGCCGCCATCTGATTAATATAAATTACGCCATTTTTTAAATTTGCCATTGCATATGCATTATCAAATTGCGTGCCATCACCTTGAGTATATATAGAAATATCTGCTGTTGGATCATCAATTGTACCACCAACTTGTATATCGCCATTCATTACCCCATTTATATCTATATTCATATCACATAAATGAGTCAATAAATTTACATCCATATTACTAGCAGATACACGAGCATCAATTGGACCATTCGCCAAGTCCACACTACCTTGAGCTGCTACTTTTCCTTCACCTTGCTCACCATAGAATTTATTTACTTTTACAATTTTATTATCTAATTGAGCATCTATTTGAATATTTTGCAATGGATAATCTTTTAATGTTCCATTTTCCATTGTTCCCTTCAAATCTACATGAGGATTTTCATATGTGCCATTCAACTGAGCCGAACCATCAAATCTACCATTTAATAAACTATTTTTCAAATTAGCCATAGACATAGCTGCATTAATATCAGCTTGAATTATTGTAGCCTGACCTTCAACTTGCTTAGTATTTAAATTTACAGCTCCATTGAAATCAAATTCACCGTCATTTTGCTTAAATTTAAACTGCTCTAAACTCAAAATTCTATTAGCTAATTTCAAATGACCATAAATATCATCTATATTTTCACCATTTAAGACAATATCATCAGCCTGTAAAATACCATCAAAATTTAATGCACCAACTTTTCCTGACAACATGCCATCAAAACTTGCCTTACCAGACACAGGATATGGCAAATCTACTTGCAATTTATCAATTAAAATTTCGTCAGCTTTAAATTTAAAGTTCATTTCCTTATTTTTATCAATTGTTCCATCTAAAGTAGCCTTTATAAATGGTGACGTTATGATGAAATTATTCAATTTTATATCGCCATCATTGTATTCATATGTTCCATCTACTTGAGTAATTAATATACCATATGCACTACCTTCATAAAAATGAACTTTACCCGTAGCTTTTATATCCTGCAAATTTCCCGTAAGATGTATACTATTATCTACATTTCCTGTTATCTCAAGTTCTGGCATAACAGCTTGTATTAAATTTTCTACACGTGCCTGTTTTGTATTAACTGTCATATCAATGAATTGTTTACCCTTAAAACCTAATAGACCAGTAGCTTCATGAGTGATTTCACCGTTATTAATTAATTGACATCTATCTACACGCATGCCATCTAAATTACCAATAGCATTCACCAATAGCGAATCAAACGTTTGCTTCATTATAGAGCCATCTTTTGCCATTAAATCAATTCTCAATACAGGGTTATCTATATGACCAAACAATTGACCACTAAAATTAGCATCTCCGGAAATATCAATATCAGGCAAATAATTTTTAACTAAAGACATATCTACATTTGAAGCATAAAAATCTACATTTATATCATCTTTTTGCATACCACCTTTAGCAGCTAATCTACCTCCATTAGCAAAATTAGCTGTTAAAGCGTCAACTTGAAGTGCATCTTTTTCTTTATAAAAAGATGCCTCTATTTTTTCTATAGGTATATTATCATAACTACCATTATTTACCTCTAAACGACCACTGATATCTAAATTATCAAAGTCCACACCTTGACCTTTAAAATCACCGCGAATAACAGCATTACCTGTAATTGCTTGTGGTAAATAATTATTAAATATAGATATATCTATATTTGAAGCTCTAAATGAACCTTTATAAGTTAAATCTGTCAAATCGCATTGACCTGATGCCCAAATCCAACCACCTGCAAAATCTGCCCTAAAATCATCGACAAAAACTTTATTTTCTCTATATCTAGCCTGAATATCTATATTTTCTACAGGATAATCATATACATATCCCAGTTTAGAATTTATTTGTGCCCCTATGCGAATATCATCCAATGTACCATAAATAGCACTGACAAAAGATACATCGCCTCTAAATGGCACACCTTCAATAAATAATTCAGGTTTAAAACTTTTACTTTCTGCAATCAATCGCAAACGAGGCTCATTCATATAATCTTCAATACTACCATGAATAGCAACTTTTTGACCTTGTGCACTACCACTTACAAATAATTGTATATTTTTATTATTTAATAAAATAAGACCGTTTATATCTTCTACATCTTGCCCTAATACCTCACATGCTCCATCAACAAAATTAATGGAACCATCTAAAACATATTTATTTTCTAAACTACCACTGATTGTTATATCCGCTTTATTTATAAAGCCCTGTTTTATATTAACATTAGCTAAATACTCTTCTGGTATAAATGGCAAATATTTTAAAATATCTACATCTTGAACTTTTACATCTAAATTAGTTTTTATAGCTTCACCAATAATACCATCAAATTCCACTAAAGCTTGATCATGATTTAAGCTACCATTGACATTTATAGCTGTTAAATCTGCACAATCAGCTTCTAAATTAATCTTATCTATAGATAATTGCTTACCTTCAAAACGTATTTTAGCCTGTCCATTTTCGAGTTTGACCATGCCTTTAAAATCTATTGGAGTCGTTGAATCTTTATCTATTAAATCTTCTACATTCCAAGAACCATCACTACGCTGTATAATATTGGCTTCAGGATTAATTACATCTACTTCACTTAACCCCGCTAATGGTGATTGTTTCAGTATCTCTAAAATATCTACAGTAAAAATAACTTTATCAGCTTTAGCTATTAATTCATTTTGTTTATCATAAATTTCCACATCATCTATAGCTGCTGAATTCATAGAAACAATATATAAAGAATCTATATTTATCTTTGTACCTAAAATATTTTCCACTTGTTTAGATATTAACTTTGCCGTTTCTTGCTTAAAAGATTGAGAGTTTATCCATAAAAAAGTCATCAAACTTATACAAAATATTATAAATACACTGACTCCTACAATAATTTTAGACTTTTTTTGCATCTAACTCACCTCTATATTAAATAGTTAAATAATCTCTATACTAAGAAACGGGAACTATTTTAGTTCCCGTTTAAATAGTTTATTCTGTTTTTAGTATAGCATGATTTCATTATAGAGAAAATACTATTAATATGTTTTTGCTGCTACTGCTTGTACATCTAAATCAACAGGAAGACCCATTGCTTTATCTAATTGAGCCTTACTTACATTATAATCATAAAGAGCTTGTACATAATTTGTTTTAGCCGTAGTTAAGGCTACAGCAGCATCCATAACATCAATATTAGTTCCTACACCTGCTGTATAACGAACTTGTGCGATATTATAATCTTCACTTGCTTGATTTACGGCAACACTTGTTGTTTGAATATTTTTTTCCGCAGAAAGTAAATTTAAATATGCTTGATGTACTTCTAATTGAATTCCTTCATTTACATATTGAACATTTTCTTCTGCTTTAGCTAATGCGGCTTCTGCTTGTCTTACTTGCGATTTAGTTACGTTATTATCAAAAATACTCCAGCTGGCTTTAACCCCGATTTCAGATTGTTCTGCAGCATCATTATTGAAAGCATCATCTCCATCAATAGTATAACTTGCATAAGCAGAAACTTGTGGTAAATTACCAGCTTGAGCTACTTTCACACTTGTTTTAGCTTGTTCTACAGATTTAGCTGCCGCAATACCATCAGGACGATTATTCATTGCCAAATCCATACATTCAGCTAAACTTAAATCATATTTTGTATATTTTAATTCATCTTGAATATTGATTTTAGTATCAATAGGTAAACCAATTAAATTATTTAAAGATGAAATAGATAAATCATAATTATTTTCTGCATTTACAAGATTTTGTTTAGCATCTGCTAACTCTACTTGAGAACGCAATACATCTGATTTAGCTACTGTACCTGCAGCATATTTAGCATTAACTGTATCCAAATGTGCTTGTAACTGATCCACAGTTTCCTGATTTACACCTACTAAATTACGACATTGTAAAATATTATAATAGCCTTTTGTTGTATCATATTTAATCTGTTGTTTTGTATTTTCTAAAGTCAAATCACTGATATCTACACCAATTTCTTTGCCTTTAATATTATTTTCTAATTGTCCACCTGTATATAATGGAATAGAAGCTTCCACTACATTTTGATAGCTAGAATCTCTATTTTGTAAATCATACGTTTCTCCACCAACGGCAGCAGCTGCTGTTTGCCAACTAATAGAAAAACCTTTTTGTCCTTTTGCTTCACTCAACGCCCAACGAGCTGAATCTGTATCATATACAGCTTGTTTTATAGTTCTATTATTTTCTAATGCCATTTCAACTGTATTATCTAAAGTTAAATCCACAGTATCTTGTGCAAAAGCTAAATTACTACCACCTAAAAATAATGAGCCACTTAATAACACTGCAGTTATTGTTTTATTTAAAGACTTTTTATTCATTTTTCAAATCCTCCTAAATTAAAATTCATGTCTTAAGCCTACATAAGCGGCTCTTTCATCTGAATCATTAATGTCTTTTATTTGACCTATCAAATAAGTATCTTGTGCAATCTCATATTGTCCTTTTAATTTTACTCTTAAATCATTGGGATCATAAGCATCTACAGAGATTTTTCCCTTATCTCCTGCTTTTAAATCAACACCTACACCGACTTTATCATCAACCAAACCACCTCTACCCGTAAAAATACCATTTCCTGTACCTACTTGTAGATTAGTTCCACTATCATCTCCGCCAATATCATCAGCTCCTATCAGCAAAAAAGAATTAGGATCTGTATATACCTTTACATCTGCATTTACCATCCATTCAGATTGCCCACCACTGTATAAGGCTTCTATACCAGGCTTAACCTCAATAGATGATACTTTACTCATCATATTGTCTGCACGCTGTGATATATTATCTGCATTGCTGATTATATTTTTTAAACTCTGTGCTGTTTGTGGATCTGCAACTACAGTTTCCATATTAGTTGCCATCTTTTTCACACTTTCACTAGTTGCTGATAAATTAGCAATAGCGATTTTCATATTATTAGCAGTTTCACCATCACCAGAGAAATCATTTATCATGACTTCAATTTCATCTGCTGCTTTAGCCATACTTGAGGTCATTGCTGATAAATTCTTGATCATATTATCTATATCCTGCTGGTTGTTAACTGCTAAAGTGGACATTACCTGCATCAATTGATTCATATTGCCAGTCAAATCTTTAAGATTTATTGCTGTCTGAATTAATGAATTTTGTACATCTTTATTTCCCAAAATATCATTCATGCTTTTTATCAAGCCCTTTACATCATCTAAAGTCAAACTAGCCTGTGTCAATAAATAATCCAATCCTCTTTCATCAACACCATCTACAGTTTCGCCACCTACCAAGTATTCACCTTTTGGATGTTGTGGTGGCATAATGCTGATAAATTTTTCTCCCATCAGTCCATCACTACTAATTGTAAATAAAGAATCCTTTGCTATTTGCATATTTCCTTTTATAACAACAGTAACTTTTGCTTTATCTTTATAAGCTTCAATTGAGGATACTCTTCCTGCGTCAATACCCGCATAACTAACACCAGCACCTATCTTTAATCCTGTAACTTGATTAAATGTAATATCAAAAGAATAATCTTTATCTTTACCAAAATTAAAGCCACTTAAATAAACTATAATACCAATCAATAAAGCCAATCCTACTGTTGTAAATATGCCTACTTTCGCTTCATTGGACATTATTTCACCTCTTTCTTATTTTACTAACATCTATAAACTCTAAAACTCTACTATCTGTAGAATTCCTTATTTCATCTGGAGTACCTATAGCTATCATTTCACCTTGATACAACATAGCTATTCTATCTGCAATATAAAATGCACTTTTCATATCATGTGTTACTACAATCGAAGTAACACCTAATAATTTTTGCATCTGCACAATAAGTTCATCTATTTTCGCTGACGTAATTGGATCTAATCCTGAACTTGGCTCATCATACAAGAGAATTTTAGGTTCAAAAGCAATTGCTCTGGCTAAACTAACGCGTTTTTTCATACCACCAGATAACTCATTTGGCATATAATTAGCAAAACCAGATAATCCTACTAATTTTAATTTTTCCTCTACTATTTCTTTAATTTCTTTAGTAGATAATTTACTATGCTCTCTTAAGCCAAAACCTACATTGTCACCAACAGTCATAGAATCAAATAATGCTGAATACTGAAATACCATTCCCATATTCAAACGAACTTTATCTAATTCATCTTCTTTTAAGTTTGATATTTCTTTATCATCAATAAAAATTTGACCTTCATTTGGCTGTAATAATCCAATTAATAATTTTAATAAAGTCGATTTTCCTGAACCACTACCACCAATTATAACTAAAGTTTCTCCCTTATTAACTTCAAAATTAATATTTTTCAAAATCAATCTATCTTTAAAATATTTATATAGGTTGACTACTTTTATCATTATACCACCTCAACGATAAAGCAACATGGACAATAAGCAATTGCTAAAAAATATAACAATAATGGAAATTACAACAGAACGAGTCGTCGCTTTACCTACACCTTCAGCGCCATTTTGAGCATTAAGTCCATAATAACAGCCTACAATAGCAATAATTGCACCAAATACAATAGACTTTATTAAACCACCTGTTATATCATGAACATCCACAAAAGTATCAATAGAATGCAAATACATATATATATTAATATCATAATATTCAGCTACCATCCAGCCACCAATTGAGCCAATGACATCACCAAATACTACCAAAATAGGCAACATAAACATACAAGCTATTAATCTAGGTACTACTAAATAACCAATAGGATTAGTCGCCATGACTTTCAAAGCATCTATCTGTTCTGTTACTTTCATTGTACTGATTTCTGCTGTAATCGCAGCACCAACTCTACCAGCTGTTACAACTCCTGCTAAAACTGGCCCTAGTTCACGACCTACTGCAATAGTTACTATACCACCAACTGTAGATTGTGCTCCTAAACGAATAAATTCTGTAGCAGTTTGTAATGTTATTACCATACCTGTAAACAGCATAGTAAGTGTTATTATAGGTAAAGTATCTACACCTAAATGTGACATTTGCTGAAAAACATGTCGCATCCTCGGAGGATATCTCAATTGTGCAATTGTATTACCAACCAAAATAGTAAATTGTCCTAACGTCTCTAAATGACCAATAACAAATCTTCCTATTTTTTCAAAAAATCCTATTATCATTTTATAAATCCTCAACTTTATAGCTATTAAGTCCATTGAAAAAAATATCCGTGAGAAAGACTCACGGATATTTTCTCACTATTCGATTTTAGCAATGAATTTAAAAATAGTAAATAGTTATTTACTTTTTTTTAAGCTTTTAATCATTTTTTAATTTTTATGCTTGTTTGAATAAAATTATCTACTACATAATCCGTAGATATTTTACTTTCACGATTTTTGTTAAATTCTTCTCGTTCTTTTTTGCTCATCTTACCGATTTCTTCTGATAATTTTATTGCTTCTTTTATCGCTTTATCCTGATCAACTTCACTTTGTGTGTCAATTGTCGGTGAAATAACTATTTCATTATTCTTGTTTAAATTTTTTAAATCATTTAAGCGGTCAACTGTAGATAAATTAGCCGCATCTTGTGGTGTCGCTGCTAATCCACTTTGTAAGACTTGTGCTAATTGCACAAAGCCACCGCCTTTTACCTCTAAAAACATTTGACCTTCTTTTTGAGTTTTAGGAATGGTGTATGGTATAGTTACTGTTACATTTTCTCGACGATATGGTTTTAATGTCACGCTAAAGTTGACTAAATCTCCTGGTTTTGCTTCCTCTTTATCAGGGATAGCACTCACTATAGAAGCTGTTTTTCTACTAGAAGTAAAATCCACATCTACTTTTACATCCAAAATATTTGAAGGTTTTTCCATATTTGTACACAAGAAATACAATGCTTGCGTCAATTCTCCCACGGTAAATTGACCAACATCTTTGGGATCATAATACATATTTTCTCGTTCAAATTTCCCTTCTGGAACTTCATCTGTCATTATTGTAAATTTTATTTTTGATGTACCATAGCTTGCTCTATCTGCTGTTCTATCCATTGAAGCATAAACTATACTTGAAGCTAATGTCGGCAAAATATCTTCATCATACGCTACTTTAGAAACAAATGTTTTCTCTTGTCCTAAATTTCTATCCGTAACTTTTACCCTTACAGGAATAGATGCTGGATATTCATTTAATATACCTGCTACTCCATTAAAACGGTCTTGATTAATTCGTCCAATAATTTTACCAAAAGAGCTTACCTTAACACCATTTAAAATGCCTCCTGCTGAGCCTATGACATCCGCTTCTGTCATAAAATAATTCACATTTCCTTTATAAGTCATTGCATGACCAAAACCTAATATCTTATTACCATCAACAGCAGTTACTGTTCCTGTTCCTCCAGCTGAAAAATCACCATAAGCCAAAACTACACCCACAGGATCCCCCGCCGATAAAGTTGCATTTTCTTTAATATCGCTACCTGAATTTCCTATTGGACTACTGATAAATTCTCCTGTAGCATATGGTGTCATATTCTTATACTTCAAATTTTCTGCTAAAAAGTTTAACGCATTATCATTAAATCCAGAAACATAAATAGGCATCATTTTAGTCGTAGATAAATCACTTGCTTGTGATTTATATTCTTTTTGCAAACTTTTTAAGATAAAACTTGTCAATGATATATGTTCTTCCAATTTATCAGCATCAATCGTCGTCTTAGATTTATCTTCCAAATCCTTTATAATTTTATCTGTTTGCACAATATCTTCATCATCAATACTATTTTTATCTTCTTCCGTTTCAATATCGATACCACTTAATATTTCTTCTAAACGTTTTTGAGCTTTACCCTTCACAGCTTCTTTTCCTTCAGGTGTTGCTAAATGTTTAGATTTATATTTTTCCACTTCTTTATCGATATTTTTATCAAAGTCATCTTGATTTTTCTCATATTCTTCTAGTGATGGTATATCTACTATTTTTATATTGGATTTATTAATTACAGTCAACGGATCTGGTAAATTCCAAATATCTAACATCTCTTCAATAGGTGTTATATAAAATTTATATGGCAATACATCTTGACCTACAGCTCTAGCTACAGCTCCTATTAATTTCCCATCAACATATACAGGGCTACCACTCATTCCATGAATGACGCCATTTGTATCATCAATAATTGGCCCATATGCACGTGCTAATATCTGTTTTGGCGAACCTTTGCCATTGTTCACTACACCTATTATTTCCACATTAAAACTAACTTTCTGTGCTCCTTGAACTACAGTTTCTGCATAACCTTGCATACCTGGTCTCAATTCTGAAGTTTTCATTATTGGAGGCATAGCTAATGCAGAATTTGTATACAATAACAACATCAAGCATATCGTTACTAAATATTTTATCATTAATACTACACCAATTCTCTTTCTCTCATTATTCTATCTGTTCAACATATACTACTACTTGATTTGGTGTTATATTATCACCAACTTTTACTAAAACTTGTTTTACTACACCATTTACAGTAGCTCTAGCCGCCGCTGAAGTACCTGTAAGTGTAGATATTTCCACTAGAGAATCTCCCATTTTTACACTAGTACCTTCTGCTATTGTTGAACTTACAGTTCCTGCAAGTACTGCTTTTTGCTCTACTTGTTTATTTTCCATAGCCCATCCTACCGTCGTTAACAACAATACTAATGCTATGAATACCGATACGATTAGATATTGTCTTTTCATTTATATCACTTCCCTTTTCTTTATTATTTATTACTTCCATCAAATTCAAATTAAAATTATCCTATTTTGATAATACCATATCATTGTATTCTAAACAAGTTAACGACGTACAGCCGTAAGTGCTGTAGCCACTGGTCTTTCCATTCCATCTGATGGAGAATTTACTATTTTCCCACCGATAACTAATTCAGAAGAACCGCCTCCATCAAAATTAACGGCCTCAACAACATCCATGCCAATTAAAAATCTAGCGAATTCATCAAGCATCATACCTTTACTATGAGCTTGTCTGCCATCTAAAACGGCAAATAACACATTCCCATTTCTTAAAATTCCCACTGCTGTTCTAGGTGCTCTAGCTCCTGTAACATCTGGTCCAATTTGTTCTACAGCAGAAGTTATATCAACTTGACCATCTTTTACTAAACGAGGTCCTACACCTAAAATATCTGTAGCACTGTCCCATGGAGTATTTAAAATCTGATTTATTACTAAATCATCACCTACATTTAAACCTGATAGTATATTTTTTCCATTACCTGTTGCAGATACAACAATTTCGCCAGGCTTTAAAATACTATTTCCATTATTTATCTTCACAATTTTATTATCTTTTACTACATATTCAATGCCACTATTATCTGTTCCTGTTGTTTTTCCATAATATTGATTATATAACATTACACTATCACTTGTTCTTGTACCATTTAAACCAGAAACATATAGATCTCCATTTTTACTTTGTACAATTCCACTATAACTTACATCATCAATATAAGGTGTCCCATCGGATAATACACCAAAGGCAGTACGAGTCAAATACATTGAAGAAACTAAATCTCCAGCAATTTTAGTCACACCATATAATTCCCTGCCAGGACCAAAATAAGAAGCATTTTCTGCAACAGCTGCATTTACATAATCAGACATCGCCGATACTGTGTTTTTAGCCATTTTATCACCGCCACCTAAAACTGGCACAAATTTAAAATATTTAGGGCTAACTTCTACCAATTGAGCTTGCTGTTTTACACCTGATTTTTTACTGTAATAAGAAATCTGTGTTAATCCTGGTTCTAATTCTTTAGTAATACTATATTCATAATCTTTTTGCACATCTATATATAATCTTCTTGGATTATTTAATTCACCCATATCATATGCACTATTATCGGCAATCTTAATGACAACACAACTAGTTTTATCATCACTATAAACTTCCATAAATGGCACAATATCATCATTCACATTGATACCATTTAAATATTGTTTATCTATAGGTTCTGAAAAATCTACCATTATATCGCCATTTTGCTGTTGTTTCACATCATATTTAGTATCTTTGTTTAAATCAAAAACAATTCTAACTTTATCTGAAGATTTACTATAACGAATTGTATTTATTATTGGTTTATCAACAACTTGAGAGGCCTCTTGTGTTTTTATATCTTTGCTTAAATCTACTTTGGATTTAGCACTTGCCATAGACAATTGGAATATACACATTCCCACCATCAAAAATATAAATATTCTTTTTAAATTCATTGTCTCTTAATCCTTTATCTATTACATATTTTATTTGCTAAATATATTTTATTTTTCTTAAGAAAAAAAGACTGCTAATGCAGTCTTCTTTTTATTCTTCTATTTTTCGTTCATTACCATTTGGTTTTTTACGAATTCTAGTAATTTTATCCATATATTCAAGAGCTTTACCTGTACCAATAGCTACACAAGTTAATGGATCATCTGCTAAATAAGTAGTAATTCCTGTTTCTTTTTGAATTAAACTATCTAAACCATAAAGCATTGCACCGCCACCAGTCATGATTATACCTCTATCCATAATATCAGAAGAAAGTTCTGGTGGAGTATCTTCTAATACTCGTTTTACACATTGTACAATGGCGGATACAGGTTCTGCTAAAGCTTCACTTACTTCGTCAGATTTTACTTCAATTGTTTTTGGAAGTCCTGTAATTAAATCACGACCACGAATTTCAATTTTTTCATCACGAGCTCCTGCAAAAGCTTGTCCTACTTGAATTTTAATATTTTCAGCTGTACGTTCACCAATCATTACATTATGTTTATTTTTTATATAAGTGATAATGCAATCATCGAATTTATCTCCAGCCATACGAAGTGAATCACTTACAACTACACCGCCTAGACTAATTACAGCTACGTCTGTTGTGCCACCACCGATATCTACTACCATACAACCATTTGGTTCAGATACATCAAGACCTGCCCCCATAGCTGCTGCCATAGGTTCTTCAATAAGTTCAGCATGACTAGCACCAGCTTGCATTGCAGCTTCTTGAACAGCTCTTTTTTCTACTGTAGTTATTCGAGAAGGTACACATATCATCACACGAGGTCTAAACATAAAACGACGTCCAGACACTTTACCTATAAAATATCTAATCATTTGTTCAGTGATATCATAATCAGCAATAACACCATCTCTAAGTGGTCTTATAGCTACGATATTTCCAGGAGTACGTCCAATCATACGGCGAGCTTCTTCACCAATAGCCAAAATACGATTAGTATCATTATCGATAGCCACAACAGAAGGCTCACGCATAACAATACCTTTACCTTTTATATAAATAAGGACATTCGCTGTTCCAAGGTCAATCCCAATATCCATGGACATTCCAAACATTAATCCTACTTCCCTTCTCTTAGCAAATTAATAAGTTAATTATCTACATTTAATACTTTATAATATATAATACATATATTAATTTGGCAAGAAAAAGCTATTATAAATCCCTTTAAAATAAAATGTACATCTATTCTAAATTTTAATATTATTTGCCAATGCTAAAAGTTTATATTTATGTATTTATAATATCTATTTATATATAAACAAATATTATATAATTATTAATATATATTATATATATGCTAATTGACAACAATTATTTCAAGTGTTATTATGAGGTCATAATAATTAGTATAAATTAGGGGGTATATTATAATGTTTAAAGGGAAAGTTGTCATCGTTGGGGCTAGTAATGTAGGTTCTGCTGTACTTACAAAACTTTTAGATTTTCAACTTGCTTCTGAAATCGCACTTATCGATTTAAATGAAAATAAATGTAAAGGTGAAGCTCTTGATGCTAACGATGCAACATCTTGTATTCACAGCCTTAATATCAGAACTTATCATGGTGACTACTCCGACTGCAAAGATGCTGATTTAATCATTATCACTGCTGGTCCTAGCATTAAACCTGGTGAAAAACCTGACCGTCTCATCTTATCTAAAACAAACTGCAAAATCATGAGCAGTGTTATGTCCGAAATCGTAAAATACACTAAAAATGCACTTATTCTCATGATTACTAATCCTCTTGATGTAGCTACATATCATGTTTCTACACAGTTTGATTATCCACGTGAAAAAATCATCGGTACTGGTACAATGCTTGAAACATTCCGTTTACGCAGAATTATTGCTGACCGTTATCATATCGACCCTAAAAATATTCACGGTTATGTTCTCGGTGAACATGGTAACTCTGCATTCACTGCATGGAGTACAGTAAACGTTGCTGGTCTCGGTCTTGAACATGTTGATGAATACTTCCACTTCGATGATAAACTCGATAAAAAAGCTATCGAACAAGCACTTGTAAACAGAGCTTATGATATCATTAACTTAAAAGGTTATACAAACACTGGTATCGCAATGGTAGCTGCTCGTTTCACAAAATCCTTCATGTACAATGAACATACAATCTTACCTATGTCCGCTGTATTAGAAGGCGAATATGGTTTAACTGATGTAGCACTCAGCATTCCTCGTATGATCTGTGCTGATGGTATCGTTCGTTCTTTCGCTCCACATCTTCCAAAAGAAGAACTTGACTTACTCTATGCTTCTGCTGAAAGTGTAAAAAAAGCTATCGCTAGTGCTAAAGAATAAATCATTTTAAAATTAAAGCCCTCAGATTAACTGAGGGCTTTTTTATTAATTCAAATCATCATTAAATTAAATAATATAAAAAAATGCGAACTCAAATTTAAGTTCGCATTTTTTATAACTCACTTTAATTAGCAAGTTTTACATTCTTCATAAATACCAGCTTTTTTAAGTGTATCTACCATAGTATCGCCCATATGAGCTACAGTTTTAGCAACTTCAATACCCACTTCATTTAAAGCTTTAATTTTATCAGCAGCAGAGCCTTTGCCACCTGCAATGATTGCACCAGCATGGCCCATACGTTTACCTGGAGGAGCCTGCTGACCACTGATGAAAGCAGCTACAGGTTTTTTCATGTTTGCTTTAATCCATGCAGCAGCATCTTCTTCAGCTGTACCACCAATTTCACCAATCATCATAACAGCTTTAGTTTCTGGATCTTCATTAAATGCTTTTAATACATCAATGAAATCTGTGCCTTTTACAGGGTCTCCACCGATACCTACGATAGTTGTCTGACCAAGACCTGCTTTTGTCATCTGATCCATAGCTTCATAAGTCAATGTACCAGAGCGAGATACAATACCGATATGACCTTTACGATGAATTTTTCCTGGAATAATACCGATATTACATTCATCTGTTGTCATAATACCAGGGCAGTTTGGACCGATAAGACGAGTTTTCTTACCTTCTAAAGCACGATGAACTTTTACCATATCTAATACAGGAATATGTTCTGTTACACATACAACAATATCAAGTTCAGCATCGATAGCTTCTAAAATACTATCTGCTGCAAATCTTGCTGGTACGAATACTACAGAAGCATTTGCCCCTGTTTCTTTAACAGCTTCTTCTACTGTATTAAAAATTGGTACACCATTAACAACTTGTCCACCTTTACCAGGTGTTACCCCGCCAACTATTTTTGTACCATATTCAAGCATATGTCCTGTATGGAACATTGCAACTTTACCAGTTGCACCTTGTACAATTACTTTTGTGTCTTTATTAATAAAAATTCCCACGAACTATTCCCTCCCGTATCAGGCATTTTTTACTAATTCTACAATTTTTTGTGCACCTTGCTCCATGGATTCTGCCATGATAAGACCTGGTACATTTGCATTTTTCAAAATTTCGCGACCTTCTTCAACGTTAGTACCTTCAAGACGTACAACAATTGGAACATTAAGATCAATCAATTTACTTGCTTGTACTATACCTTCTGCCACTTTATCACATCTATTAATGCCACCAAAGATATTAACAAAAATACCTTTTGCTTGACCACCTTCAAGCATAATTTTAAATGCCTTAGCATTATCTTCTGGAGAGCTTTGTCCACCGATATCCAAGAAGTTTGCAGGTTCTCCACCATAATATTTAATGATATCAACAGTAGCCATTGCAAGACCTGCACCATTTACCATACAAGCAACATCGCCGCCTAAATTTACATAGTTAAGGCCAAGCTCTGCAGCTTCACGTTCTTTATGATCTTCTTCTGATTCATCACGTAATGCCTGAATTTCTGGATGACGGAATAATGCACTATCATCAAAATTTAATTTAGCATCAAGAGCCATTACTTTATCATCTTCAGTAATTACAAGTGGATTAATTTCTGCCAAAGAACAATCTTTAGCAATAAATAATTTATAAAGATTTTGCATTAAACTTGCTGCACTGCGTACAGAAGCTGGAGTAAAGTTCATTTTGAAAGCCATGCGAGTTGCTTGATAAGAAGTAAGCCCTAATAATGGATCAATATATTCTTTAAAGATTTTTTCTGGAGTTTTAGCTGCTACTTCTTCAATTTCCATACCGCCTTCTTCAGAACCAATCATAACCACTCTGGAGGAAACACGATCAACTGTAAAGCTTAGATATAATTCTTTTTTAAATTTACAGCCTTCTTCAATTAAGAGACGATTTACTTTTTTGCCATCTGGGCCAGTTTGTTTTGTAACAAGTACTTTACCCAAGATTTCATTTGCATAAGTTTGTACTTCATCTAAAGACTTAGCAAGTTTTACACCGCCAGCTTTACCACGACCACCAGCATGAATTTGTGCTTTTACAACATATACTGGACCTTCTAATTTTTCTTTTGCACCAGCTACAGCTTCATCTACAGAAAAAGCAGGTACACCATTTGGCACTGTAACGCCAAATTCTCTAAAAATTTGTTTAGCCTGATATTCGTGAATGTTCACTCAAAATAACCTCCTCGGTTTTTTATTGCAATATAAAATATAATTTTAAATTAATTTTAAATAATAAGTGCTTATAGATACTTATTGTCTCAAATTAATTTTTATATTTAATTGTCTATGGTAATCAACTAAAAATTTATAAGTTAACTTATTCAACTATTATTATACACTTTTTTATAAAATAGTAAATATCTATAATAAAAATATCTTTCATATATTTTATTTATAATTGTGTTAAAAAAAATGATGTATATTTTTTAATTATTATATACATCATTTTTATTATTCACTTTCAAATCATAAAATTAATTTATTAATCTTTTATACCTAAAATCGCATTTATCTCATTTTTATATAAAATTGCTTTTGCTCCGTATATAGCTTGAATTCCGCCTTTTACATCTAACACAGCAGTAGCTCCTACTTTTTTCAATGTTTCTTTATCCACTTTACTGCTATCTTTTACACTGACACGGAGTCTAGTGATACAAGCATCAACATCTTCTAAATTTTCTTTTCCACCTAATGCTTTTAAAATAATCAATGCTGTTTCATGTATTTTACTGTTAGAATTATCTTCCTTATCATCTTTTGCCTCTTCTTCAACATCATTATCTCCTCTACCTGGAGTCATAATATTGAATTTAGTTATTGCAAAACGGAATACACAATAATACAAAATAAACCAAATTATACCTACTGGTATTTCTAAAATCCAATTTGTTTTATCATTGCCCTGTAAAACACCAAATAAAACAAAATCTATTAAGCCACCTGAAAAAGTATTGCCAATGGAAATATTTAAAATATCGGCTATACAGAAAGATATCCCATCTAAAAAAGCATGCACTACATATAATGCAGGAGCAATAAATAAAAACATAAATTCTATTGGTTCAGTGATACCTGTTATAAAGGAAGTCATAGCTACACCAAAGAACATACCTGCATACATTTTTTTATTTTTACTAGTAACACAATGATACATTGCCAAACAAGCAGCAGGTAAGCCAAACATCATAGTTGCAAATCTTCCTGCAAAGAAACGTGTACCTTCTGTAAATAAACCGACATGATTTGGATCAGCTAATTGAGCAAAAAATATTTTTTGTGCACCAACTACTTGTACGCCATTTACGATTTCAGTTCCACCTAATTCTGTATACCAAAACATCGGATAAATCATATGATGCAAGCCAATCGCACCACATAGTCTCATCAAAAATCCATAGAAAAATGTTCCGATTGGCCCTGCACTGATCAATACATTACCTATATAAATCAATAAATTCTGCAAAGTAGGCCATATTATATAAAAAATTACACCGATAAAAATAGCTGATAATGATGTAATAATTGGCACAAATCTTGAACCTGAGAAAAATCCTAATACCTGTGGCAACTGTATATTTTGATATTTATTATGCAATGTTGTTGCTATCATACCAATTACCAAAGCACCGATTACACCAGTATCAATAGGATTGCCATCAGGATTAAAAATCTTCAGCATAGCATCTATTGTTCCGTTCATAACTAAGAAACCAACAACGCCTGCTAAAGCTGCTACCCCTTTATCTCTTTTAGCTAAACCTACACATAAACCTACACATAATAACAGAGCTAAATTGCTAAAAATAACATTTCCCGCTGCTGACATAATACTGAAAACAGCTTGTAACATAGGTACATCTAATATAGGATATGCTGCTATTGTAGCCTTACTAGAAAAAGCACCCCCTATACCTAACAATAAACCAGCTGCTGGTAATATTGCTATCGGTACCATAAAAGATTTTCCCACTTTTTGTAAATACTTAAACATCTAATCACCCTTTTCCTAAATTTATATTTATTTTTCTATTTCTTAATTTATAAATGTGCAAAGCTATATAACCGATTTCATTTTCATCTAAATTTATATTATATTTTTCCTTTAATATATTATTTATTTTTTCTGCCACGATATATTCTATATCGCATTTATCTTTAATACTTTCCCATAAAACATTATTTATTCGTATTCCATCTTTATATCGTTGAATAGCATATTCTAAATGCTTGATAAAACTCGTATAATAGATAGACCTATAATCTATTTTAGTCTTTGTCTCTTTTTCTATTAATTTCGTACAATCGTAAACGATAGTATTATTTAATAATAAATTTGACACTTTCATATTTTTAATAGCAGCATGAATATGTAATACTAAAAAACCCAATTCTGCTTTATCAAATTGAATAGAATCTTTTAATTCTCTGTTTATATAATTAAATGCTCTTTTTGAGAATTCATATTCTTTAGGATAAATATATGATAATTCACTTAAAAACGGATAATTGATAATAATATTATTTTTTTGTCGTTCCATGGCAAAATTTAAATGATCTAGCAATGTTAAATTTAATTTTGCATTTATTTTATTATCAAATTCTTTATTAGCTTCATAAACAATATTTTGTACAACATCTATCAATCTTTTATTTGTCACTTGATTTAACAATTCTTTATACTTCAAAGCTTCTTTAGCTTCTAAGACCAACATATAGTCTTGTACATTATCATCATTTATAAATTTTTCGCCTTTCTTTTTTTTGAAACCTATACCTTTACCAAAAAATACATAGGTTTCTCCATCATCATTTTTGCAAATCAAGGTGTTGTGATTTAAAACATTTATAATTTCACATTGTTTACCATTCATACACACTCACCTTTCCCTTTCATATAACATAAATATATTCATAGAAAATACTTTTTGTGTTCAATTAACTAAAGGATATAAACAAAAAAGTCCAATGTTAATATGGCAATACTTAACATTGGACTAAGACCTAATCTAATTAGTAATCTGTCTACTTTTATTTTATCATACCCTTAAATTTTGTGCAATAAAATTTAATATTTTTATTTTATTCTTAAAAAATTTCTCTCAATAATTATTAAACATATCAAAATCATAACTATAATTTTGATATATATGAAATATTATTGCATTTTATTACATTTTCATTTTTATTTTTATTCATCCTTACATTCATAAATAAAATTTTATAAAAAAAGCACTTTGAAAAAATTATACAATAAATTCAAAGTGCAATTTCTATTCATTTTACTTATATTATTTTACAATGACTTTTTTATCTTTATCTGGTAATAAAGATGCTGCCTCTTTATCTACAATTACTACTACATCTTGATGCAATTGCAAAATAGAAGCTGGAGCATCTGGTCTTACACTGCCATATATTGCTTTATAAATTGCTTCCGCTTTATTTTTACCACTAGCAAGTAAGATGATTTTCTTAGCGAGCATAATAGTTTTAATACCCATACTTATAGCATATTTAGGTACATCTTCTTTATCTTTAAAAAATCTCGAATTTGCTTCAATTGTTTCTTCATCTAATTTAACTTTATGTGTAGTTGCTTCAAATTTAATATCTGGTTCATTGAAACCAATATGTGCATTTTGTCCAATTCCCAAAACTTGAAGGTCAATTCCACCTTTTGCTTCAATCAATTCATCATATTTTTTACATTCTTCTTCTAAATTCTTAGGATTTCCATTTGGTATATGAATATTTTCAGGTTTAATATTTACATGGTCAAATAAATGTTTATGCATAAAGTAATAATAACTTTGTTCATTATCTTTATCTAAACCTATATATTCATCTAAATTAAAACTGATTACCTCTGAAAAATCTAAACCTATATTTTGATGTACTTTTACTAAATTAGCATACATACCTTCTGGAGTAGAACCTGTTGCAAGCCCAAGAACACTATTTGGTTTTAAATACAATTGACCTGCCACAATTCTTGCTGCTACTTTGCTCATTACTTCATAGGAATCTGTAACTATTATACGCATTATATATACCTTCCTTATTTTCCTTTAATTTTAAATTTTTATTTTTTATTATCTAATCGTAAAATATTAATTGCTTCTGTTGTTCTTTGTTTAAATGCAGAAGCTAAATCCATAGTATCTTTAACAACCTGAGTATATAATAAATCAACAATAAAAATTTGCGTTAATTTTGTGGTAATTGAGCCAGTTTCCAATGTAGATTCTCTTGTTTCATAAAAAATACAAGCATCAGCATATTCTTTCAAAATAGTATCTCTATTTGATGTTATTACTATTAATTTTGTACCATTTTTCTTAGCTAATTCAACTGCTTTTATGATTTCAAATGACTCTCCTGAATGAGAAATGACAACAACGACATCACTTTCATGTAAAAGTGCCATATGAAGCATTATAAGATGGCTATTATCTATACCTCTTGTATTAAAACCAATTCGCATAAATTTATAAGCTGAATCATCTGCTACAAATCCAGAATTTCCTAAACCTATAAAAAATATACGCTCAGATTCCTTTAACATATTTACGGTTTTCAATAAAGTTTCTTCATCTAGATCACTTACCGTTTGTTCCAAAGTTGCAATATTATTAGCTAATAATTTATTTGCTGTTATAAGAATACTTTCATTACTAGTAATATCTCTACTGATTATAGTCCTTTTTTCATTTTTGACCATCTCTTCTGTCAATGTAAGTTTAAATAATTGAAGACTACTAAAGCCCATTTTTCTTACAAAACGTGTAATAGTAGCTTCACTAACTTTACATTTTGTAGCTAATAAAGCGATTGGTGTAGTGCAAAATTTTTCTGCATTTTCTTTTATATATTTTATTAAAATTTTATCAGATTTTGATGCTTTAAATTTTGGTCTATCTAATTGATGTAATATTTTCATAATCTTCTCCCCAAATCAATTTGTTTGATGCAATAAATTATATAATGCACCTAACATACCAGCATCATTTTCCAATTTTGCAAAATCCACTTTTGTATGATTATATACGTCTTCTACTAATCTTTGTTTTAAAGCTTTATCTATTAATGGTCTTAAATATTCTCTTTGAGCCATTATGCCTCCACCCAAAATAACCATTTCAGGATTTAATACTGATGTTATATTTGTAATACCGTCTGCTAAATTTTCCATTAATGTATTAATAGCCTCTTTAGCATCTACATCACCGTTTTTAGCCCATTCAAAAATAATTTTTCCATTTAAATCAGTTTCGTTCATCTGTTTTGCTTTAGCTACATCTTTTACTAAACGAGTGGTTGAAACGACTTCATGCATTGTTCCTTTTGGAATTCTCATATAAGCAATTTCTCCAGCACTATTGCAAGCACCATGAATTACTTGATGATTATATACAGCACAGCCACCAGCACTTGTTCCTACAGTTATACAAAATAATGAAGAACAACCCTTGCCTGCACCTAACCACATTTCGCCTAACGCCGCACAATTAACATCATTTTCTACCGCACAATTTAAATTAAACTCAGTTTCAACAATTTTCTTTAACTGTACTCCTGTATAATCAGGTATTGCATCTGGCAAAGCATAAAAAATATATCCTTCTTTTGGATCTACCATGCCAGCTGTAGATATGGCAACTCCAGCAACTTGATAGTTAGTAATATAGCCACTAATAATTGTTTTTACTTTCTCTACAATACCCGGACCACCATATAATTTAGCTTCTGTCGGCATGGAGCTTTTTTCTATAAAAACCCCCTTTTCATCTACCAAACCATATTTTATAGCTGTACCACCGATGTCTATGCAAATATACTTTTGTTTATCCATAATCTCGCCCTTCTTTGCAATAAATTTATCTTAATCTTATTTTACAATAAAACCTTGATAAATTCTATTGCTGCGAACACCTGGTTTTACTTCACCATTAATGGATATGATATTATCGCCTGCATAAACAAGACCTTCACCACATGGTGCATTAAATGGAATCTGACCTATAGAACGCCAAGTATTTGTTTTAGCATTATATACTAAAATTTGATTATTCCATTTGAAGTCAGCTACATCTGCACCAAAATATTTAGCTTTGAAATCAGCTAATTCTTGGTCTTTTAAGCTTCCTAAGTTACTTACAGCCCAATCATAAACTTCTTTATTGAAGCCACCAATTACAAGCATTTCATCTTCATTTAATTTTATAGAATTTCCACCATATACAGAAATTGCCTTATTATCTACTTCTACATTAGCTGCTTTATCCCATGTATCTTTTTGAATATCATATACATATCCATCTGTTAAAGCAGTATTTGTACCGCCACCAAATACATATAATTTATTATTCAATATTTGATATACAGATTGTTCACGCAAAGCACCAGTGAAGTTTGCTAATTTTGTTAATTCTTTTGATTTTAAATCAAACTTATAAAAGTCTGCACTTGCTTTACCATCTTGATTGCCAAGACCAATATAGAGTGCTCCATTTGCATAACCAGCTACACCATTTTGTATTTTAAAAGGCAATTCTCCAACTTTTTCAATTTTTAATTTACCTTTTGCATCAGTAGTCAATCGAGTTATAGTTTTTGCACCTACTGCATCTGTGCTACCACCGATATAGTAAACACCATCTTTAGTAGTTACAGACATACCATAAGCAATTTCAAAAGGCATTTGTTGATGGTCAACTTCTGTTAAACCTTCTTTGCTAGCTTTAAAAACATATACATCAGAATATGTTTTTTTCGGACCACCCACAGCAGGGCCACCATTAGGGAAATTAGCTCCGCCACCTGCAATAATATAGCCGTTATAATTTCCAGATAGCATACCAGCTACACCGATATTTTCTGTCTGTCCTTGAGCTGGTGATAAAGTTCCTACGGATTGCCATAAAATCTGTGGCTGTCCAACTGTTTCTGGAGCTGCTAGTGCTGAAGTTAATGGTAATGTAGCTGCTACTGTAGCAGAAACAATCAAGCTAGCTAATAATTTTTTCATATTAATCCACCTCATATATTTAATAAAAATTAAATTTTTACTTTAAAAATACCTTTTTTCAAATCACTTACTTTACTTGCTATAACCCCTGTACGATGTGCATCTTCTGGATAACAAATCAAGAAATCGCCTGGTTTTAAAGTTACACTAGCTTGCATATCACCTTCCATAGGTAGAAAATCGTCCACTTCTTTATATTCACCGAGTTTCATATTTTCAATGAAGTTTATATCTATTGTTTCTTCACCTTTGACTAAAATATGAATATCTAAATATGCTTTATGTGCTTCCCAAAAACGATCTTCACGTTTTACTGTTGTATATTCTGCAACATTCACATAAAGATTATCACCATCTATTTTATGTGTACCTTTTTCATAATTTAATAAATCATGTTCTTTTACATATTTAAAACAAGCTTTTACATTTTCAGGTAAAAATTCATATGTTTTTTCTTGATTAATATTACCAAAAATCATAAAAATACCTCCTGACATAGGATTTAAATTCCTAAATTTTGACTAAATATTAAATGTTGAAATTGCATTATCTAAAATACAATTTCAACATTTATTTACATTAATTACTTAAATTATTTACTAGATGGAGCTTTACTTGTATATACAGTAGTTCCTTTTGGAGCCACAAAACTTTTATCTGTTAAATAACTTACAATATTACCAACTACTAAGGAGCTAATAATTGTAATAATTGTATATGTCCAGTAAGAAACAGATGGTACGAAATATTTAAGATAAATTACAATGATACTAGATACGATGAATGCTGCAACAGCACCTTTAGCATTTGCATGTTTGCTAAATGCACCAAGTACGAACATACCTACTAAAGCACCAAGTGCTAAACCAATAAAGCTATTGAACCATTCATATGCAGATTTAATATCGCCACTAGCTAAGAATATAGCTACGATAATAGCTAAAATACCAATACCTAAAGAGATATATTGTGCTATTTTTGTTTGACGTTCACTAGACATTGTAGGATTGATTACAGATTGAATATCTAATACCCAGCTTGTAGCTACGGAGTTAATACCTGTAGATAAAGTGGACTGAGATGCTGCAAAAATAGCTGCAAGTAAAATACCTGTGATACCTGCTGGTAATTCATAAGTGATATAAGTTGCAAATACTAAATCTTGACGAGTAGTCATTAAAAGCTCTGGATTTTGATTATAAAATACATATAAACTTGTACCAACTAAATAAAATACTGTTGCGGCAAAAATGGATAATACCCCATTACCTAAAGTCATTTTATTTAATTGTTTGATATCTGTTGTAGTTGTGAAACGCTGTACAATATCCTGGCTGGATACATAAGAAGAAAATGTTGTTAAACCGCCACCAACTAAGATTACAAATACACTTGTGGATAAAATATCAGGGCTAAACCAAACTTCATTTTCTAATAAGAATTTATGACCTGTAGTCAAAGTATCCATTACTGTACCAAAACCACCATTGATACTTGCGATCATAACTACTAAAGTCAAGGCAATACCTACGATTAAAACTACACCTTGAATAAAGTCTGTCCATAAAACGGCTTTCAAACCACCGCTATAAGAATAGATAATTGCGATAATACCCATTACAACGATTAAAATATTTACATTTATACCAGTAAGTTCAGCTAAAGCAATGCAAGGTAAGTACATGATGATAGACATACGACCAGTTTGGAAAACAATAAACATCAACGCACCTAAGATACGTAAGCCTTTGCTACCAAATCTTTTTTCTAAGTAATGATAAGCTGTATCAATTTGAAGAGTACTATATATTGGCAAGAAATATTTAATAGTTAATGGAATGGCAATCAACATACCAATTTGAGCCCACCATAAAATCCAAGAACCACCATAAGAGTTACCTGGTAATGATAAAAATGAAATAGGACTCAATAAAGTAGCAAAGATAGATACACATGTTACCCACCAAGGAATTGTTCCGTCACCTTTGAAAAACTCTTTTCCTTGATGTTCTTTATTAGAAAACCATAATCCAGCAAATAAAACACCCAGTAAATATACTACCAATACAGTGGTATCTATCCATGTAAATCCCTGCATCTTTTGTCCCCTCCTAAAACTTCACTTATTTTTATAAAATTCTTTATATTTAATTTTTTATAAAAAGGTGCATTAAGATAATAATTAATGCACCTTTTACTTTTTACTTTTTAATTAATATCAAAAATATTTTTTATAAATTTCTTTAGCTCTAGCTCTCATTTCTGGAGAATATTTTTTCATTGGTTCACGGCAGCAACCAGCTTCAACGCCAGCTTCTTCAAGTAATAATTTTATAGTGCCATATAAACCATTATCTAAAATGTCTGTGATTAAATCATTTGTAACATGTTGAATTTCAAGAGCTTCAGAGATTTTTTCTTGTTTTGCCAATTCAAAAATTTGACGAGCACGTACACCATTTACGTTATAAGTAGAACCGATAGCACCATCTACGCCTAATACAGTAGCAGGTAAAAGCATTTCATCAAAACCAGCAAAGATTAAAACATCTGGATATGTTTTTCTCATTCTTTCTAATAAATAGAAATCTGCTGCTGTGAATTTAACACCAACGATTTTTGGATTAGCAAATAATTCGCCAAATTGAGCAAGACTCATATCTACACCAGTTAAGAAAGGAATAGAATAAATAATCATTCTGTTATCTACATCTTTGATGATTGTTTCATAATAATATTTAATTTCGTCAAAGCTAAATTTATAATAGAATGGAGTTACTGCACTGATAGCATCATATCCTAAGTCTGTAACAAATTTAGCAAGTTCTACAGATTCTTTAAGATTGATAGAACCAACCTGAGCAATTAAAGTAATATCATCTTTAGCTTCATCTTTAGCGATTTCAAAAATACGTTTCTTTTCTTCTGTGGAAAGCATGAAGTTTTCGCCTGTACTACCACCAACATATAAACCGTCCATTTTACATACATCGATATTATGGCGGATTATCTGACGTAAACCTTTTTCGTTAATATTACCATTTTCGTCAAAAGCTACTAATAAAGCAGAATATAATCCTTTTAAATCTCTAGTTGACATTTTATTTCCTCCAATTATTTATCTTATTTATAAAAATTATTTTATATTGATATCATTTAATGCATTGACAAAATTTTTAGCAATTAATTGCGGTCTTGTAATTGCTGAACCTACGATAGCACCAAAAGCACCACATTCATATGCTATTTTTAAATCTTCAGGTGTATTTATTCTACCTTCAGCAAAAACTGGAATATCAAGTCTATCTACCATTCTTGCTACTAGACCAAAATCAGGGCCTTTCAATTTTGGTGTATAATCTGTGTAACCAGATAATGTTGTAGATACACAGTCAAAACCAATCTTTTGAGCAAAAATACCTTCTTCATCATTAGAGATATCAGCTAAAGCGATTTTACCATTATCTTTTATCAATTTAACTAAATCCTCTAATTTTTCATCATTTGGACGTTTGCGTAATGTTGCATCTAAAGCTATTATTTCACAGCCACTTTCTAATAATTCTTCTACTTCTTTTTTTGTAGCTGTAATATAAATTTCTGAATCGTCGTAATTGCGTTTAATCAAACCAATAACAGGTAATCCTGTCACTTTTTTTATTTCTTTTATATCTTCTACACCTTGTGCTCGAATACCCACAGCACCAGCTTGTTTTGCAGCTAAAGCCATACGACCCATAATAAATGGACTATGTAATGGTTCGTCAGGAAGAGCTTGACAAGAAATTATTAATTTTCCTTTAAATTGTTCTAACAAAATTGATAACTCCTCTCTTTATCCAAATTTATTCACTTACATTTAATGTCTTTTTCCTTACGAATTAATTATAATACTATATTTCAAAAAATGCAATATTATTTCAAATTATTTCATATATTTTTTTATAAATAGCAATTTTATTTACAATCATTTAAAATTTTATCAAATCAATAACTGTTAAAAGCATTATTTAATCACTGTATTTTAAATCAATTTATTCTTCACTTAGACGAAAAACAAATTTTTATTAAAATAAATATATTCAATTTTTTGATATAAAATTTCATTTTTATTTTAATTTATACTTATTTTATTGCTTTTAAACTTTATTCATGATATAATATATTAACTCTCGGGGATGTAATGGTTTCGACGGGGGTAGTTGGTGCATGGTAAGCGAGTCGGGAGGTCATCAACCCGTTAGTAAGGTGAAACTTTTATTTAAATATAAAAGCTAACAAAGATTACGCTTTAGCAGCTTAATGCTAACCTCTTTCTATTCTTTTCCCACGTGAATAGAAAAGAGGCCAACAGTGGGATACTTAAAAATCAATTCTCGGAGATTTTTAGGGAAATTCATCGAGATAGTAAAACTATAGCCTGTCTATAGGCGATAGTTTTATAAAATTAAAATATAGACTGCACTCGGAGAAAGCTGTGAAACAATACTTTCGGACAGGAGTTCGATTCTCCTCATCTCCACCAAAATAAAAATCAATAAACTTTACATATAAACCAGTATTATTTTTAATACTGGTTTATTTTTTATATCCATCAAATAATAAAGACCGCAAATTTTTTAAATTATTTGCGGTCTTCGTATTTTATTTAAAATCAATAATATTTTACTCATTTCTAACTGTAACTAAAAATACACCTATAAAAATCAAAATACTTCCTATCCAAAAATTCAAAGTAATTTGTTCATCTAAAACTAACCAACCTAAAAAAGTCCCTACTATTGGCTGAAAAAAGAAAAATAAACCACTAGCCCCTGCCTCCATAAGCAATAAGCCTTTATTCCAAAGTAAAAATGCACCTGCTGTAGATATCGCTCCTAAATAAACTACAGAACCGATTGCTACTGGATTTAATATCTGGTCCCATGGCAGTAAATCTAATGTAGGTATATTAAGCGGTGCTAAACATACAATTCCTGTTATTACTGCATAAAAATTTATCAACAATGGCGGATATTTACTAGGTATTAATTTTAACATTACAGACATCAATGCCCATGTTAAAGCTGCTATAGTCGAAAACATTACACCTAATTGTCTATCAAAATCCATGTTATCAATACCTGCAATCATGATAACACCGACAGTTGCTAAGATAATAGATAAAATTTTGCGTAAAGTAATCTTTTCTTTTAATAACCACATAGCAAAAATCAACATAAATGCTGGAGTTGCTGAAGTAACAACCGAACCCATCTGTGCTGAAGAATACATCGTGCCATATTCTTGAGTAACAATAGAAATCGTATGTCCTATCACACCTATACTGATCAACAATAATATATCTTTTTTATCTATTTTTAGATTAATGCCTTCATACACTACAACAATCAATAAAACAACAAAGGCAACTAAATAACGAAACCATACTAAAGGAATTGGCGGTATTATATCCACTACTAATTTTACAGCTACAAACATACCGCCCCAAATACTAGCTGCTATAGTTAGAAAAATTCCTCCTAATACTTTATTTGACATTTTTACTCCTTTATATTTTATATTTTCATTCTAAATATCGATAATTATGTAGCTATTTGTTTATGCATAATTCATAAACAAATAGTTTTATTATTTTTGCAGACGTTTATTTATCATCGGCCAAATGTCCTTTGTCTCAAAACCTTTTCGCCATGATGCTACTCCTGCGAGTTTATATTTTTTAACCAAATCGATTTTTAATCGCAAAGAATTTACATCTTCTTTCCATACGCGATATATTTTGCCATTTTCATGATAAGCAAAATATATTTGACCTTCATTTTTGAGCCAAATAGGATACTTATCTTTTTCTTTCATCAATTTATTGGCTTCTTCCATAGTCAATGTTCTAGCCGATACATTGCCTTGATAATCTTCTTCCCATAAACGCATATATAAAGGAATACCTAAAATAATTTTCTCGGAAGGAACTTGCTCTACTAAATCCGCAATTCCATTTTCTACCCAATTTAATGAAGCTACTGAACCAGATGTTTCTGATAATCTTCCATGTTCATCATATGCCATTAAAATTAGATAATCTACACATTCTCCTAAGGCTTTTCTATCATAACATTTAGACCAATTTTGCATCTCTGAGCTGACTGTTATGTCCATAGAAACTACAATATTATCTTGATGTAAAGCCTCTGTCACCTCTTGCATGAACTGTGTCAATTTATCTTTATCTTCATCATAGATATTTTCTAAATCAAAATTATAACCTTCTATATCATAGCGATGTGCATAAAATATCAATTGACGAATAATATAATCTTTTGCTTTCTCATCATTTAGCCATTTATGAGTCATTTCAGCATCAAAATTATTATGAATTAACGGCCATATTTTATAACCTTTTGTTTTTATATCCCTTAAATAATTTATATTCGTCTTATTTTGAATATGTCCCTGATCACTATCAATGACGAACCAAGAAGGTGATACTACATTTACACCTTGTATTTTATCTATTTTTGATAAGTCATTATCTTCATCAATTACTGGTTGCCATACTAGATTTATTTTTTCTGATGACTCTTTAGATAAATTATCTATTTGTGAAGCAAAACACATAGATATCATCATCATATATATACCTAATGTAATATAGATAATTTTTTTATATGAATGCAACTGATTTTCCCTTCTCCTTGTATTAATTCATTATTTGCTATAAATTTTTTCCTTTAATGATAAACCTGTAGGTGTTGTAGCTAAACCGCCAGTAGCTGTTTCACGTATACTCTCTGGCATAGATTTGCCAATTCGATACATAGCATCAATTACTTCATCTACTGGTATTACTGATTTTATTCCAGCAAGTGACATATCTGCAGCTAAAATCGCTACTGTCGTTGCAAATCCATTGCGTTTTACACAAGGAACTTCTACAAGTCCTGCTACTGGATCACAAGCTAATCCTAATAAATTTTTAATCGCTAAAGCTACACCATTGCCGATTTGCTCTGGCGAACCACCTGCAAGGTAAACTAATGCTCCAGCTGCCATTCCTGCTGCTGAACCACATTCTGCTTGGCACCCACCTTGAGCCCCTGCAATCATTGCATTATTTTCAATGACCATACCAATACCAGTTGCCGTAAACAGTGCATTGCAAATTTGTTCATCATCATAACCATAATGATTTTGAGCTGCAATCAACGCCCCTGGAACGATTCCACAAGAACCTGCCGTCGGACAAGCAGCTATTTTCCCCATAGAAGCATTGGTCTCGGCTACCGCCACAGCATAAGAAGCTGCTTCTTTGACAAAATCTCCAGCAAAACTATTTTTAAAAGTAAATAATTTTTGAGCATCTCCACCTACCATGCCACTGACAGATTTTTGCGTATTATTTATGCCATTTTCCGCTGACTCTTTCATGACCTGCCAAATATTTTGCATATTTTCTTTAATATAAATCACAGATTTAAAACTGTGCGTAGCTTCATATTCTACAATGATATCATCTATTGTTCGCTCTTGAGCATTTGCCATATCTATCAAATCTTGTATACAAGAAAAATTTATCACTAAATCACCTCATTAAATTAAATTGCATCAATTCTCAATACTTTTTTTACACCAATAACTTTACTACAAGCTTTTACTGCTTCATCAGAAATTGTATCATCCACTTCAATATTCATCAAAGCTTCTGCACCTCTTTCACTTCTCGATACTTTCATATAAGCAATATTTATATTATATCGAGCTAAAGCCGCTGTAACACCATTTACCACACCTGGCATATCTTGATGCACAATAATTACCGATGGATACTTTCCACTCAATTGCACTTCATAATTATCTATAGCTGAAATAATGATATTTCCACCACCAATAGAAGCACCTGTTACTTGTACTTTTCGATTTGATACACCTGTTAATTCTATAATAGCAGTATTTGGATGAGCATCTTCTAACTCTACTGTACCAAAAGCAAATTCTATATTTTTTTCTTTTGCTATCTCTAAAGAATTACGAATTCTTTCATCATCTGGTTTAAAACCCATAATTCCAGCAATCAACGCTCTATCTGTACCATGTCCTTTATAAGTCTGTGCAAATGAACCATATAATTTTATATTTATAGCTTTTACTTCTTCACCTAAAATAGCTCTTGCCATCAATCCTAGTCGCACTGCTCCTGCTGTATGAGAACTTGATGGACCTATCATTATTGGTCCAATGATGTCAAATGCACTTCGCATTATATTTCCTCCAATATCCTGTAATATTTAGCCTTTAATTTAAAATTTAAATTTTTTATCTTCATCACCTAGTGGTTTATCTTTATCTGGGTTATTTTTTAAACTAGGTATGATATTTTTTACATCTTCTTTTGCTTTATTAAAAATTTCTTTATATTTATCCGCATATTCATTAATGTCTGGCATATCATCCTTTATCCATGCATTAGCAGCTTTTCCTACAGCATAAGTTACTCCCATACCAATAGGAATTTGCAATGGTGGAAATGGTATCAAAGTTGCTAAACTTTGACCTACAAATGTACCACCTAATGCTCCAACAAAAGCACAACTAGCTGTCTCATCAAATTTTTTATCATATACACCAGCTATGCGTTTTATCAGATAAATTTCATTAGCAGCCAGTGCAATCTGTCCAAGTATAGGTGCTACTACAATTACACCAGCTCTAGCAGCAGCCCAACGGCACAAAGACTCAACTTCTTGTTCTATTTCCTCTTCTGATTTTATTACCTTCATTAAATCTAAATCTTCGTTCATCAAAAACACTCCCTTTATAAAAATTTTTAGATTAAATTATTTATATATAATTAAATTCAACTAAACTTCATTATTTCTCATCTTTAATTAAAACAGAAAACAAGAAAAAGCTCAACTATCTATAATTATTTTAGATAATTGAGCTTTAAATTTTCTAAAAAATATTTAATTTATACTAAGTGGCAATACATAATAATAAATAGTAATAAAATGAGCTGCACTACCCAAAATTACAAATATATGCCAGATAACATGATTATATGGTATTTTACGCACTAAATAAAAAATTGCTCCAATGCTATATAAAACACCGCCAGCTACAAGCCACCAAATAGCTTCTACAGATAAAGTATCAAGTAATGGATTTACAATTGTAACAGCAAGCCAGCCCATGACTAAATAACAGATAGTACCAACCACACGAAAACGATTGTAAAAGAAAATCTGAAAAACTATTCCAGCCAAAGCCAATCCCCAAGCTACGCCAAATACAGCCCAGCCCAAAGTACCATATAGAGCTATCAAGGCAAATGGCGTATAGTTACCCGCAATCAATAAATATATTGCTGAATGGTCTATACATTTAAATATTGATTGTACTTTTTGACTACAAAAACTAAAACTATGATATAAAGTTGAAGCTAAATATAATAATATCATAGAAACACCATATACTATTATACTTGTTAAATGTAAGATTCCCTTATCATAGCCATAATAAAGCATGGCAATTAAACCCATAACAGCTAGTAGCGTTCCTACACCATGTGTAACGGCATTTAAAATTTCTTCTATTTTTTTCGTAGACTTATATACATATTCCGTGCTCATTTTTGTCGCCTTCTTTCTCACAAGCTTTAAATCTTTTTAACATCAACAATTATATCACAATAAAAAATTATTAATAGATAGTATTTACATATTAAATTAATAGGTTTTAATTTTAAAATAAAAAAATGCTGATTAAGTCAATCAATATCAATACTCCTGTTAAAATCATTGACCTTATAAAAATTTATTATCTATTTTTCTTGATCGAAAGTTTTTCTAAATACATATTTAAAATACACTTTATCCTATTTATAAGCTATGATTTTTTAACCAATCTGACCATAAAACTTTAAACCCATTTTGATGATTTTCTTGTACATATTGATAAAATACTTTTATCATTTTAGCTTTTTGATTATAATAAGGAGCTTTCCAATTACTGCTTGTAGAAATATCTTCTGTATATGCTACATAATTTCCACCTAATAACAATTGACGATATAATATATCTTTCAATGGTACTTGTGGATTCTTCATCATATCATACATAGCTAAAAAAGTTGTTGTTCTGCCCTTGCCAGCTTCACAATGGAAATGTAACCATGCATCTTCAGGTAAAGATTTATAAAGTTTAATAAATTCATCTATATTTTCTGGACTAGGCCAAACATGATCTGTTGCTGTTATACGTACATAATGTAAATTATTCTTTTCCACTAATTTTTTTTCAGTTCCTACTGATTTTATTAAAGAAGTATCCACTTCATCAGCATTTTTATTATCATCTAAAGTAGCTCTTTCTGTATGTTTATCTAAATTAGCTTTTAATAATTTAGGTTCTAAACGAATAATTTCTTTTCTTGATTTATCTATATTTGCCCAATCTCTTTTACCATACCAACTGACAGCATCTTCATTAAAAAATCCATGATTTTCTTGTCTTAAATCTACAATATAAATATCTTTATCTGTCTTTTGACGCAAATTTTTTACCAATGTCGCAAATTGATTTATGGAGAATTGTGCACTTCCTGAAGCATGCAATTTGTCTAAGCCCTCTCTTGTTGGCACATAATTAATGTCAATTCCATACTTATCACTTGCCTTTTTAAAACCATCTTCGGAAGTGCGGAAACTCCTTGGCAATTTATCATCATCTTTTGCATCAATACGCCAAATATAACCTTTATATTCATTAACATTTTGAATATCGCCTATATTCGTCTGCCCAGTAGCTACCACTTTTGTATCAGCTACTTGTTCTTGAGCATTTACTACTTGCTCTGTTGCTGTAAATTGAATAACACACATTGAACTTAAAATTAAACTTAAATATTTTAATTTCATATTTATCACCTCAACTTAAGTTTATTCCTATATATTTATAAAGACAATAAAAAAACTCATAGTAAATAGCTTTTTTCTAAAAATTATATCAAGTATTTACTATGAGTTTATCTATATTCATTTTAATTTATTTTAATTCATTTTTAACGATATAAATAATCCATTCTGCTACATTTGTAGAATGGTCTGCTATACGTTCTACATATTTACCGATCATTAAATAATCAAGATATGGTTTTACGTTTTGCGGATTTTCTTTTATTAAATTAGCAATATCTTCACTGAAGTTTTTAAAATAATTATCTACTGTACTATCTGTTTCAATAATTTTTCTTGCTAAATCAACATCAGAATCTCTAAAACATTTTACACTATCAAAAACCATTTCACGCATTACATTTACCATTTCACCAAAATAATCCGGTAAATTAACAGGATTTTCTTTTGCTAAACTCATAGTGTATTTAGAAATATCTCCACAATGGTCAGCCATGCGTTCAATATCACCAATCATTTTCATGATAGAGGCTATTTCACGCCAATCTGTAGCTACTGGTGCTTGAGTCAATACTAAACGCAAACATTTTTCATTGATATCATGTTCTGCTTTATTAAACCATATATCATTTTTTATGATTTTTTTGGCTAAAACTTCATTTTTTTCAGCTAAATTGCCAATAACTTCATCTAAAGTTTCTTGAAGTTGTGCCCCTACCAACTCTACATCTCTAATCAAACATTCTAATTCATTTACATAATTTATTCTATTAGCCATTTTTATCTCCTTCAAATAGAAAATACTACTAAATCAACCAAATCTACCAGTGATATATTCTTCTGTTTTTGGATTTTTAGGATTAGCGAATAATTCTGTAGTTTCTCCGTATTCGATTAACTCACCTAATAAGAAAAATGCTGTTTTATCAGATATACGACTTGCCTGTTGCATATTGTGAGTAACGATTATTATCGTATAATCTTTTTTCAATTCAAGTGCCAAATCTTCAATTTTCATTGTAGAAATAGGGTCAAGAGCAGAAGTAGGTTCATCCATTAAGATAACATCAGGTTGAACAGCCAATGTTCTGGCAATACATAAACGCTGTTGCTGACCACCAGATAAACCAAGTGCAGATTTATTCAAACGATCTTTTAATTCATCCCATATAGCAGCTTGGCGAAGACTTCTTTCCACAATTTCATCTAATTGACTTTTTTTGCGAATACCATGAATTCTTGGTCCATAAGCTACATTATCATAAATACTTTTTGGAAATGGATTTGGTTGCTGGAATACCATACCTACACGATGGCGAAGTGTAATCGAATCCATTTCACTATAGATATCCACACCATCTAAACAGATCTTACCTGTTACTTTTACACCATCTTCTAAATCATTCATACGATTTAAAGTCTTTAAAAAAGTAGATTTACCACAACCAGAAGGCCCGATAAGTGCAGTAATTTCATTTTTCTTGATTTCCATATTTATGCCTTTTAAGGCTTTAAAATTACCATAAAATAATTCTAGATTATCAACATTAAATTTTATATCAGCATTATTAGCCACGTTTATTTTCCTCCATTTTTCTTATCAAGATAACTACTTAAAAGACGAGCACCTATACTAAATGTAAATACCATTATCATCAAAATTGCTGAAGATAAATTGGCAATATCTGCCGCATTAGGAGCTAAAGCTTCTGTTCTTGAAGCCCAAATATTAAGTGCTAAAGTTTCCCCTGGTCTAAATGGATTGAGCGGACAAGTTGGAGATAAAAGATTCCAATTCGACCAAACAATATCTGTACTCATACCAGCAGTATATAAAAGTGCAGCTGCTTCACCAAAACCACGACCAGCAGCCAAGATAACACCAGTCATTATGCGAGGCATACAAGCAGGAAGCATTACATAACGAATAGTCTGCCAAAGTGTAGCCCCCATACCCATACTACCTTTTTTATATCCAGGAGGTAAGGAGCGAAAAGCATCTTCTGTTACTGTTGTAATCAAAGGTAAACTCAAAATAGATACAGCCAACGCACCCGCAAATAAATTCCATTGAGAACCTGTCATTACAATAAATACTAAATAACCGAACAAACCAACAACAATTGAAGGTAAAGAAGACAATGTCTCAATACAAATTCTTAAAAATTTTGTGATTTTGCCAGGTTTTGCATATTCTGCCATATAAATGCCAGCTGCAATTCCAAGAGGTACACTAACTACTAAAGATAAAAATACTAGATAAATTGTATTAAAGAACAAATTGCCAATGCCATTTCTTGAAAAAGAAAACATATTCGGTGTAAAATTAGCAAAACCTTTAATAATTACATATAAAGTAAAAGCTAGTAATAATAAGAGGAAAAAACCTGCGACAACATAAAAGAAGCCAGTCATCAATTTATCCATGAATTTGGCTCTTTGAATTACATTCATGCCTTATGGCCTCCTTTAGCTGAAATATAATGTATAACAAAGATAAATACTAAGGAAATAATGAATAACAATAATGCCATAGACCATAAAGCAATATTATATTCACTGCCTTCCATCGCACCACCCATATCAGAAGCAATCGCTGCTGTTAAGTTTGTAGTTGGAGACAAAAGACTTTCTGGAAAAGCTTTCATCTTACCGATAACCATTGCTACAGCTAAAGCTTCACCAAATGCACGAGCAAGACCTAAAACAATAGCTGTCATCAAACCGGATTTAGAAGCAGGTATTACAACTTGACTGATTGTCTGCCAACGAGTTGCTCCCAATCCATAAGAAGCTTGACGGAAAGATTTAGGAATACTTCTAATTGCATCAGCGGATAAACTAGTAATCGTTGGATAAATCATTACTGCTAAAACAATACCAGCTGCTAATACAGAAAAACCAAATTTTAAATCAAATAAATCTTTAATGAATGGTACTAAAATAGTAAGACCAATCCACCCATATACAACAGAAGGAATACCTACAAATATTTCTACAGCTGGTTGAAGAATTTTTCTACCAATACCTGGGGAAATTTCTGTCATAAATACGGCACTTGCAATACTAAATGGTGTAGCAATTACAAGTGCTAAAGCACAAGTGATAATTGAACCAAAAATAAATATTGCTGCACCGACTTTACCGCCACCTTGAGCATTATCAGCTGGTGCCCATTGTGAAGAAAATAAAAATTCACCAACGCTATGACCATATGTAGTGAATGTACCTACGCCTTTGTAACATAAAAAAGCACCAATGGCTAAGGTTATAATAATCATTAATAAACCGCAAGCTGTAATAATGCCACGCCAAATATTGTTTTGACGAAATACAGCTGTATGTGTTGATTCCATTTTGACACTCCTTTAATAAAAATCAGTACTTATTTAGGATTTATGTTTATAAAAAAAATGGGCGAAAATTCATTCGCCCAATTTTCTTTTTTCTTATCTCTGAACTTGCATTTTGCTAGTTACACCGTAACCTTGAGCTTCCATGGATTTACCATATTCATCAGACATAATAAAATCTAAATATGCTTTTACAGTAGCATTTGGTTCGCCTTTAGTATACATATGTTCATAACCCCATACAGGATAAGTACCATTGTATGTGTTTTCTAAAGTAGGAGCTACACCATCAACAGCAACAGTTGCAACATCTTGATTATTTACAAGATAAGATAATGCTACATAACCAATTGCACCTTTATTATCTTTAATGCTCTGAAGTAAAGTACCAGAGTCATCTGTTTCTAAAGATTTGTTAGAAGCTTCTTCTGCTCCACCTAAAGCAAATTCTTTGAATAATGCACGAGTACCAGATGTAGAAGGACGAGTGATCAATACGATTTCTTCATCAGGACCGCCAACTTCTTTCCAGTTTGTAATTTTAGCAGTGAAGATATCTGTTAATTGTTGTTTTGTTAAAGATTTTACAGTTTCAGCAATATCTTTGTTTACTACTGGAGCCATTGTTACAACGCAAACTTTATGGTCAACTAAACCATCAGCTACTGCTTTATCAAGTTTTGTATCAGCGGCTACATCAGAATTACCGATATCTACTGAGCCATCAGCAACTTGTTTAAGACCTGTACCAGATCCGCCACCATTTAATGTAATAGAAACTTCTGGATGTAATTCTTTAAATTTATCAGCAGCGTCTTTAGCTAATGGTAATAATGCAGAAGAACCTGATCCTGTGATACTGCCAGATACACTGCTAGAACTACCAGATGTTGCAGCTTTATCATTAGAAGCTGTATCACTGCCACAACCTAAAATACTAAGGGACATCATCGCAACAACGCCAAGAGATGCTAATTTTTTCCAATTCATAATACCTTAATCCTCCTAAAAAATACCTTACAATTAATTTGTTGTACTTAGTATACATATCCAATGTAAAGTTATAATGACTTTTTTGTAAAATTTAAAATAAATATAGCAAAAATACGCTATAATATCCCCATTTTGTAAAGGAATTGTAAAATATTTTTTAAGTACTAAATCAAATATTATTAGTTCCAATATAAAAATAATTAAAATACTCACGTTTTTAGATATAATTCTTGACAATTGACTTTTTGACTAATATACTTAAAATATGAATGTATTTAAGTTTTAACAATATAAGGAGAAAAATTATGCGTTGCACAAAATGTAATCATGAATTAGATGAACATGGTATTTGTCCGAATTGCTATCATATCCATGATGTGCAAACTATGAGTAATCGAGAAACTAATAACTT
>NZ_CAUBSM010000009.1:0-78911 GCF_958438645.1 uncultured Megamonas sp. | reverse complement strand
AGGAAGTTGCCAGTTAAGAAAAAGCACTGAAGTATTTCAGTGCTTTTTTCTTTATTTTTATTAATGAATATTATATATTAAGATATTAAAGGATAATCCTGATTATAAAAAATAATGGACTATCACTCTAATTGATTAGTGAGGCGATATATGTATGTATGAACTCAGTAAACGTACATCAAATTTTAGTGATTCGGTTATACGACGTATGACACGTATTGCTAATAAATATGATGCAGTCAATCTTTCCCAAGGTTTTCCAGATTTTGCACCACCAAAAGAAATTACAGATAGATTAGCTGAAGTGGCAAAGATGGGGCCACATCAATATGCCATTACATGGGGTGCACAGAATTTTCGCGAGGCTTTAGCACAAAAACATGAACATTTTTCAGGTATGAAAGTCGATCCAGATAGTGAAATTGTTGTTACTTGTGGTAGTACAGAAGCAATGATGGCTTCAATGATGTCAATTATAAATCCTGGGGATAAAGTCGCAATTTTTTCTCCGTTTTACGAAAATTATGGAGCAGATACAATTCTTTCTGGAGCAGAGCCGATATATATTCCGCTAGTTCCACCAGATTTTAATTTTGACGTAGATTTATTAGAAGAAGCATTTCGTAGCGGTGCTAAAGCTCTTATTCTTTGTAATCCTTCTAATCCTTGCGGAAAGGTATTTACACGTAAAGAACTTGAAAATATTGCTAAACTTGCAATTAAATATGATGCATACGTTGTTACTGATGAGGTATATGAACATATTATTTATGCACCGCATAAACATGTATATATGGCAACGTTGCCGGGTATGCGTGAACGAACAATCATATGTAATTCACTTTCTAAAACGTATTCTATTACAGGTTGGCGATTGGGATATGTCATAGCTCCACCAAATATCATTGACCGAGTTAAAAAAGTTCATGACTTTTTAACTGTTGGTGCGGCAGCACCACTTATGGAAGCAGCTGTGGTAGGTTTAAATTTTTCAGATGCATATTATAAAGAACTTCAAGATCATTATACGCATATGAAGAAACTTTTTGTGGGAGGATTAGCAAATTTAGGCTTTCAATTTACTGAACCACAAGGGGCATATTATGTGCTTATGGATGTTTCAGAATTTGGCGTAAAAGATGATTATAAATTTGCTGAATGGATGACAGCAAATGTAGGAGTGGCAGCTGTACCTGGTTCTAGTTTCTTCCATGAAGATGTACACAATTTAATTCGTTTTCATTTTGCAAAAGAAGATGCAACTCTTAATGAAGCACTCACAAGATTGGAAACACTAAAGAAAAAAGTTAATAATGCTCAAAATATAGATTGGAGATAAAAAAAGACTACCTATAAAAATTATCATATTTTATAGGTAGTCTTTTTATAAATAATTATATTAAATTTATTTTTTATAATTTAGCGATGATCGCATCACAATATTCTTCTGTAGTAGCGTTGCCGTGTAAATCAGGTGTAAGATATTTACCTTCATTTAAAACTTCGTCAACGGCTTTTCTGATTTTACTTGCAACATCATTTTGACCTAGATATTCAAGCATCATGCAAGCAGACCATAAAAGTGCTGTAGGATTTGCTATATGTTTACCTGCAATATCTGGTGCACTGCCATGAACTGCTTCAAACATAGCATAATCTTTGCCAAGATTGCTAGAAGGTAATAGACCAAGGCCACCGATTAAACCACTAGTGAGGTCAGATACGATATCTCCATAGAGATTTGGCATAACCATGATGTCAAATTGTTGAGGGTTCATTACAAGTTGCATGCAAGTATTATCAACGATTTTATCATTAGCTTCGATTTCTGGATAATTTTTAGCGATATCGTAGAATATGCTTAAGAATAAACCATCACTCATTTTTAAGATATTAGCTTTGTGTACGCAAGTTACTTTTTTGCGATTGTGAGCTTTAGCGTATTCAAAAGCATCTTTAATAATTCTTTCACTAGCATGGCGAGTGATTATTTTTGTAGCATGAACAGTATTTTCATCAATTTGTTCTTCTACACCTACATAAAGGTCTTCAGTATTTTCTCTGAAAACAATTAGGTCAACATCTTTAAACGCAGTTTTTACAGCATTATTTGATTTAGCAGGGCGAATATTAGCATATAAATCATATTTTTTACGTAAAGTTACATTTAAAGAGCGGAAGCCTTTACCGATAGGAGTAGTAATTGGAGATTTTAATAGTACTTTGTTTTTGTCAAAGGAAGCAAATGCTTCATCAGGGATTAATTTACCATTTGTTTCATATTCTTTAGCACCGACATTAAAAATTTCATAATTAAGGTCAGCACCAGCTTTATCTAATATTTTTAAAACAGCATCAGTTATTTCAGGACCAATGCCATCGCCTTTAAATACAGTAATAGTTTTAGTCATTTTATCTATCCTCCATAGGTATATATTCACTTATTTCACCGACATATTTTGTAGCAGGACGCATGATACGGCCATCATATAATTTATTTTCTAAGTTATGAGCGAGCCAACCTACCATACGGCTGATAACAAATAATGGTGTAAACATATCGCGAGGAATACCAAGCATATCATAAGCAAAACCACTGTAAAAGTCTACATTTGCACAAGCTGTTAATCCTTTAGCTTCTAATAATGTTTCTTTGACGATACGTTCAAAGCGTAAATAGAATTCAAATTCTTCTTCACGGCCTTTTTCATGAGCGACAATACCACAATAATGGCGAAGTATTTCTGCACGTGGATCAGAAAGTGTGTAAACAGCATGACCAAAACCGTATACGAGACCAGATTTATTATAGAATTGTTTATTTAATAATTTTAATACGATATCTTTGATTTTGGCATCATCACGAGTGTAGCCTATTTCAGCGATAACGGCATCCATCATTAAAGCTACTTTTATATTAGCACCACCATGACGAGGGCCTTTAAGTGAGCCGATAGAGCCAGATACAGCAGAATAAATATCTGTATCTGTAGAAGATATTACTACATTTGTAAAAGTGGAGTTATTACCGCCACCATGATCAGCATGTAAAAGGAGCATGATATCTAAAAGATTTGCTTCTTGTTTAGTGAATTTTGTATCAGAGCGGAGCATGTATAAAATATTTTCGGCAGTAGAATAATCTTTGCGAGGATAATGAATGATAAGACTCTTGTGTTCGTAATAATGCATTTTAGATTGATAAGCATAACATGCGATTGATGGCAATTTTGCCATGATTTGAATGCCTTTTAATAATGTTTCATAAACATCAGTATTATCTGGGTCTTCATCATAATTATATAGAGTTAAAATTGCGTGTTGTAATTTATTCATTAGATTTTTACCCGGCATGCGGAGTAAATTCATTTCAAGAAAATCATCAGGAAGCTCGTAGTTTTCTTGAAGTAATTCACAAAAGCTATCTAATTCTTTTTGTTTTGGCAAATAACCGAAAAGTAAAAGGAAGCAAGCTTCTTCATAAATATAACGTAAATGATGTCTATTTTTTACTATTTCATTGATATCTATGCCACGAAAGAACAAAGTTCCTTCAGTATCTATTTTTGTACCGTCTTCATCATATGTATAGCCGACAACATCTGCGACACGTGTGAGACCTACTAAAACCCCTGTACCATCTTCATTACGAAGGCCTTTTTTTACATTATAGTCTTTATATAAATGATTAGGGATATCTGTATAGTTTTGTGATTTCCCATAAAATTGGGCTAAGAAAGTATTATCCATAGACTAGTTCCCCTTTTCTATTGAATATAATATTAAGAATGATCTTATAAAACATATTATATAAAAAGATACTTGTCTATTATAGCACAAAAAATATCTCATATAAAAGTCAAATATACACTGTATACAATATTTTTATGTAAAATGTTTACTGTATTGATACACAAATCATTAATAATTGTGTTATAATGAAAATATTGTTCTTATGTATTCTAAAAAGTAAAGGAGAGCTAAAGAGATGCCTACATTAACAGAAAAAATAATTAAAGCTCATTTACAAGAAGGTTCTATGGACCGTGGCTGTCCAATAGCTATTAAAATTGATCAGACTTTAACACAAGATGCTACAGGAACTATGGCTTATTTACAATTAGAAGCTATGGGAGTAGATCAAGTTAAAACCGAATTATCCGTAAGCTATGTAGACCACAATACTCTTCAAAGTGGTTTTGAAAATGCTGATGACCATAAATATTTACAAACAGTAGCAAACAAACATGGTATTTACTTTTCTCGTCCTGGTAATGGTATCTGCCATCAGGTACATTTGGAAAGATTTGCAGCTCCAGGTAAAACTTTATTAGGCAGTGATTCTCATACTCCTACAGCTGGTGGTATTGGGGCATTGGCTATTGGTGCAGGTGGACTTGATGTTGCTTGTGCTATGGCAGGACGTCCATTTAATTTAAAAATGCCAAAAGTAGTAAATGTAAAACTTACAGGTGCATTACATAAAGGTGTAAGTTCTAAAGATATCATTTTAAAAGTTTTACAGCTTATGACTGTAAAAGGTGGCGTAGGTAAAGTTATTGAATACACAGGTGAAGGTGTAAAAACTTTAAATATTCCTCAGCGTGCTACTATAACAAATATGGGTGCAGAACTTGGAGCTACTACATCTATATTCCCAAGTGATGAAGTAACATATGAATTTTTGAAAAAACAAAATCGTGAAGATTGTTTCGTAGCTTTAAGTGCAGATGATGATGCTGTTTATGATGAAACATATGAAATTAATTTAGATGATTTGGAACCAATGATTGCAATGCCTCATAGTCCTGATGCTGTAAAATCTATCAGTGAAGTTGTCGGCAAAAAAATAGACCAGGTTGCTATTGGTAGCTGTACAAATTCTTCTTATAGAGATATGATGATTGTCGCTTCTATATTAAAAAATAAAACAGTTGCTGAAAATGTATCCTTATGTATTTCTCCAGGTTCTAAACAAGTATTGACTATGCTTTCTCAAAATGGAGCATTAACTGATTTAATCTCTAGTGGTGCTAGAATGCTTGAATGTACTTGTGGCCCTTGTATCGGTATGGGACAATCTCCAATCACAAATGCGTGGTCACTTCGTACTTTCAATCGCAATTTCTATGGTAGAAGTGGTACTTTAAGTGCTAATGTATGTCTTGTTTCTCCAGAAGTAGCTGCTTATAGTGCAATAAAAGGTGTTATCTCTGATCCTAGAGAAGCTGAATTTGATATTCCAGCAGAACCGGATCATTTCTTAGTAGATGATAGCATGATTATTGCTCCAGAAAAACAGCATCCTGAAAATGTGGAAATCGTTCGCGGTCCAAATATTAAACCACTTCCAGAAAATACTCCACTTGCTGATACTGTAGAAAAACAAGTAGTGATTAAAGTAGTAGATAATATCACTACAGACCATATCGCTCCAGCAGGGGCAAAAGTATTGCCATTCCGTTCTAATATTGAAAAAATATCTGAATTTATTTTCCGTGATGTACAAGCTGGATTTAAACAACATTGTTTATCTGTTGGCGGTGGCTTTATCGTTGCAGGTCAAAACTATGGTCAAGGTTCTAGCCGTGAACATGCAGCACTTGCACCAATGTATTTAGGTATTAAAGCTGTTATCGCAAAAAGTTTTGCCCGTATACATCAAGCTAATCTCATAAATTTTGGTATCGTACCATTTACTTTTGCAAATGAAGCAGATTATGATACTATTGATGAAGGTGATGTATTAAAAATTAGCAATCTTCATCAGCTTGCACCAGGAAAACCAATGACAGTAGAAAATGTTACAAAGAAGACTTCTTTTGAGGTAAATCATGCATTATCTCAATTAGATATTGATATTTTGATGGCTGGTGGCCGTTTAAATTATATAAAAATGGGTAAATAAATATTGTATTTTAGATAAGAAAAAAGACTATCGTAAATTTTTACGATAGCCTTTTTTTATATTATTTTTTAGAGGGGATTCGCCATATTCTTTCAAAAGGATAAGCTTCAAACATATATCTTAAGTCAATATAATCTTCGCCTAAAATAAAAGATATACGTTGTAATTTTTTACTTTGGTATATTTTTTTTAATTTATTAATATAATAATTTATTTCTAAATCTGTTAATTTACCGTTTTGCATATATATTTTTATATTATCAAAAGACATATTGACACCTCATTTAGTGGCAGATTATTTATCTAATTTCCAAATATCGTTATTATATTCAGCGATTGTGCGGTCACTAGAAAAATAGCCAGCGTTAGCAATATTTGTTAAAGACATTTTTGCCCAATTTTGACGATTTAAATAATCATGGAAAGCTTTATCTTTAGCTTGAATATATGATTTTAAATCAAGTAAAGTCATAAACCAATCTTTATTACTTAATTCATTGTATAAACGTTGAAGATTTTCAGCATTGCCAATGGAAAGCATTTCTTTAGAAATCAAGAATTTAAGTGTATTTTCAATTTCTGTATCATTTTCATAATAATCTTTGACATTATAATCTTGTTTTGTGTAATGATTGATAACATTATCACTGCTTTCACCAAAGATATAGATATTATCATCACCTACTAATTGATGAATTTCTACATTAGCACCATCTTCTGTACCTAATGTAATTGCGCCGTTTAACATCATTTTCATATTGCCAGTACCACTAGCTTCTTTACTAGCAAGTGAAATTTGTTCAGAAATATCGCAAGCAGGAATTAATTTTTCAGCTTGAGAAACATTGTAGTTTTCAATCATGACAACTTGAATATATTTATTAGCAATAGAGTCTTTAGCGATGATATCTTGAAGACATAAAATAGCATGAATGATATCTTTGGCAATGACATATGCGGGTGCAGCTTTAGCGCCAAAAATGAAAGTTATAGGTGTTTTTGGTCGATAACCTTGTCTGATTTTTAATAGTAAATTGATGATATAGAGTAAATTCATTTGTTGACGTTTATATTCATGTAAGCGTTTGATTTGAATATCAAAGATACTATCTGGATTAATGCTGATTTGCATAGTTTTTTGAATGTAATCTGCGAGTTTTTGTTTATTATGAGCTTTAATTTTTAAAAGTGTAGATAATACATTTTCATCATTAATATATTGTAATAGTTCTTTTAATTTTGTAGCATCTTGTAGAAATTTATTGCCTATTAGAGATTGAATATATTGGCTAAGTTCATGATTACAATGTAATAACCAACGACGGAATGTAATACCATTAGTTTTATTATTGAATTTTTGCGGATAGAGTTTATAAAAGGCATTTAATTCACTATTTTTTAGAATATCAGTATGCAAAGAAGCTACACCATTGATACTATAGCCAAAATGAATATCCATATTAGCCATATGCACACGATTTTCTTTATCGATAATTTGGACGTCTTCTTCTTCACTGCGTGTAAATGCAACAGTATCAAGAATTTCAATTATTGGAATTAAATGTGGTACTACTTGACGGAGATAATCCATAGGCCATTTTTCTAAAGCTTCAGCTAAAATAGTATGATTTGTATAAGCACAAGTATTTGTTACGATATGCACTGCTTCTTTTAAATGAATACCCTCTTTTAATAAGCGATAGATAAGCTCAGGAATAATCATTGATGGATGAGTATCATTGATTTGAATACATACATGTTGATGTAAGTCTTTGAGGTCATGACCTTTAGCTTTTTCTTCCATTAAAATTAATTGAGCTGCATTGCTAATCATGAAATATTGTTGATAGATGCGAAGTAATTGACCTTCTTTTGTACTATCATCAGGATATAAAAATAAAGTAAGATTTTTTTTGATATCTGTTAAATCAAAAGATATACCTTCTTTAACAATATTTTCATCGATACTGTCTAGGTCAAAAAGATGTAATTTATTCAGTCCTTGTCCATAACCAATAACATCAATATCATAAAGATGAGAATGTACAGTAAAATCTTTGAATTGAATATCAAAGCCTATATTTGTATCATTGAGCCAATTGTCTTTTTGTAACCATGGATTAGCTTCTTCTTTTTGAAGGTGATTGATAAATTTTTGTTTAAACAGACCAAGATGATAATTTAAACCGATACCATCACCAGAAAGATTAAGTGTAGCAATAGAGTCTAAAAAGCAAGCAGCAAGTCGACCAAGACCACCATTACCTAAAGATGGTTCAGGCTCTATTTCTTCAATAATACTTAAATCTTTACCGTGTTCTTGTAATAAAGAATTGATTTCATCATAAATACCAAGATTAATTAGATTATTAGATAATAGTTTACCAATTAAAAATTCAGCAGAAATATAGTATAATTTTCGTTTAGTTTGTGTGAGGGGACGATTTTTGCTTAATGCTTTAACTAACATTAATAAGGCTATATATAATTCTTCATTTGTACAGTTATCGATATTTTTTTGAAATTGAATTTGTAATATATTATTTAATTTAGTTAACATAGATAGTCTCCTTATTTTTTATCTCTACCATAAGTGGCTGTAATAGAAGCAATTTTTTGATTTAGTTTTTCACTGAGTTGTGAATTATTCATGCGCCAGCACCAATTACCACCAAGTGTAGATGGTTTATTTATGCGACTTGTATTATCTAGTTGTAACCAATCTTGCATAGGAATGATACACATTTTAGCTACAGATTGCATAGCCAAACAAATAGCTTTATCTAGTAGTTTTAAATCATCTTGAGTATCAGTACATAAATAGCGACGCAAAGTATTTTTTTCTTCTGGCAAGATTGATTTAAACCAGCCAAGCATTGTTTCATTATCATGAGTGCCAGTATAAACTACACAATTTTCATTGTAATTATGAGGTAAATAATTATTAGCTCCACTAGAATCGCGACTATCAAAGGCAAATTCTAAAACTTTCATTCCTGGATAGCCTGTATCTTTTACTAATTGGCGAACGGAGTCAGTTAAATAGCCAAGGTCTTCAGCAATGATTTCTTTATTGCCAAGTGTATTTTTTATTTGTTGGAAAAGATTTATTCCAGGGCCTTTTACCCAATGACCACCTTTAGCTGTAGTATTTCCGTAAGGAATAGAATAATATTCATCAAAGCCACGGAAATGGTCAATACGAACAACATCATATAATTTATAGCACCAAGAAATACGAGATATCCACCAAGAAAAATTTTCTTGTGCATGTCTTTCCCAAGTATATAAAGGGTTGCCCCAAAGTTGACCATCAGCGGAAAAGCCATCTGGCGGACAACCAGCAACTGCTGTTGGCAATAAATTTTCATCTAATTGAAAGAGATGAGGATTAGACCAAGTATCAGCACTATCATAAGCTACATAGATTGGAATATCACCGATTATAGAAATACCTTGACTGTTTGCATAAGCTTTTAATTTTTGCCATTGTTCCCAAAAGATGAATTGAAGGAATTTATAAAAAGTAATATTTTCTTGTAATTTATTTGTGTAGTAGTTCGTAGCATCTGTTGTTCTATGGCGGATATCTTCAGGCCATTGTTGCCAAGATATTCCATTTAAATAATCTTTTATTGCCATGAATAAAGCATAATCATTTAGCCAATATGCTTCATTATTTATAAATGATTGGAAATCATGATTATCTGTGATATGACTACGTTCAAAAGCTAATCTCAATAAATCAAAACGTGTATGATATAAGTTTGCATAATCAATAGTAGTATTTTCTTCTTGAATTGGTAATTCATCGATATTTAACCAATTTTTAGCTACTAAATCATCTAAAGAAATAAAATAAGGATTTCCTGCAAAAGTAGAAAATGATTGATAAGGTGAATCGCCATAGCTAGTTGCACCTAAAGGCAATATTTGCCAATAACTTTGTTTAGCTTGTTTTAAATAATCTATCCATTTATAAGCTTCTTGATTAAAGCAACCAATTCCATGACCACCAGGCAGGGAAAAGATTGGTAATAAAATGCCACTTGCTCTCATGATTTTATACTCCTTTTGTACATTCTGTTAGTACAGCAAAATGATCAGATATAGTAGGTTTATCTATGCCAGTAAATATAGATTTTTGAGACTGTACATTTATTTTTTTATTGCAAAAAATATAGTCAATGCGGATAGCTTCACTATTTTGAGAAAACCAACCAGCAATGCCAGAAGAACTGGTAATTCCTTCATCACGTATTTGAGCTAATTCATACAAGTCATACCATTTATCTTTAAGAATAAGATTGTAACCTTCATCTTTGATATCACTGCGATTATTGAAATCTCCCATTAAGAAAATAGTATCTTGAGAAATTGGTTTTAGAGATGTAATTAAATTTTGCCAATGGCGTTGAAATGGTTCTTCTTCATCATTCCACCAGCCCATATGCATAGAAATAAACCATGTTTTTTGTTGATTTACTTCACAACAAATAGCTAAAGCTTTACGCGTTTTATAATTTGTATGATCTTGTGTTTTAGATAATGGAATTATTTTTGTATCTATAATGGGATATTTAGAAAAGATAGCAATACCTTCATCATAGATGTCATAGCCAAGATGACAATCTTCCCAAATCCAATGATAGTTTTTACCTTGTTTAGCTAGTAAATCAGCAATATATAGCGCATGATTATTTTGCTTTAAAATTGATGTGCCATAATAGTTATGAGGATTTTTAGCTAAGATTTTGTCATCATGTGATTGATTGACTTCTTGAAGTGCGAAGACATCAATATTTTCTTTAAGAATCTCTTCTACAAAAATCTGTGTTTTTTTAAGATAATCTTCCTCTAAAAGACTGTGAGAATTAAGTGTTAGTAATTTCATATAAATTACCTCGTCAATTGATATATTTAAAGAATGTCATTGATATCAGATTTTAAAACATCGGCTTTAGGCCCATAAATAGCTTGAACGCCATTATCTTTTTTTACTAAACCTAAAGCACCATATTTTTTCCATTGATCTAAATCTGCTACTTTATTGATATCTTTAACAGTTACACGCAATCTGGTCATACAAGCATCAACGAGAGTGATATTTTCTCTACCACCTAAAAGTTTAATAATAGCTTCAGCTTGAGCAGAGCCTTGTACAGTAGTTTTAGAATTATCTTCATCATTGTTTATACTGTCATAATTACCTAAACGACCAGGTGTAGCAAAATGAAATTTGCCAATCATGAAATAAGCTACAACATAACCGATAGCAAAAAAGGCTACAATACAAATTAAAAAGTTAATAATATCTCCAGTAAGTCCTGCTTTTACAGACATAGGAATACGAGTGATAAATTCAATATTGCCAAAAGAATGAAGGCGTAAATCTATAATACCAGCCATAGCAAAAGCTAGACCTTGAAGAATTGCATAAACGATATATAAAGGAACAGCGGCAAACATAAACATAAATTCAAGTGGTTCAGTTACACCAGTTAAAAATACAGCAAGTGCAGTGGATACAAACATGGATTTATATTTATGACGTTTATCTTTATCGACACGATGATACATAGCTAAGGCGATACCAAGCAACATACCGGTAGCACCGATCATTTGACCAACTTTGAAACGAGCAGGTGTTACTTCGTTTAATAATTGATTGTAAGAAGCCATATCACCCATATTTTTGAAGTTGATTAAATCATTTGCCCAAGCAAGCCATAGAGGATCTTGTCCAAATACAAAAGTTCCAGCATTTGCACCTGTTAAAAGTTGATAAGTACCACCAAAAGATGTGTAGTTCATTGGAATGGTAAGCATATGATGTAAACCAAATGGTAAAAGTAAACGTTCTAAAGTACCATAAATAAATGGAGCAAGTACAGGATAAGTAGAAGATGAATTAGCAATCCAAATACCAAAATTATTAATACCCGTTTGTACATAAGTCCAGAAAAAACTGAGAATTACAGAAATTACGACGGAATAAATAATGACCATTAAAGGTACAAAGCGTTTACCATTAAAAAAGGCTAAACAATCTGGTAATTTGCGGAAATTGTAGTATTTATTGTAGACAATACCACCGACAAAGCCAGAAATAATACCGACAAATACACCCATGTTGAGAGCGGCTGCACCAAGAACTTCAACAAAATAGCCTTTAACAGGAATTGTTTGACCTAATAAAGTATAAGTTGTAGCGTCAGCTTGGCTTAACATATCTGTAGTTACACCAAAAATAGAACCAGTGATTCGATTGATTAAAATGAAAGCAATTATAGCAGCAAAGGCACCACCAGCTTTTTCTTTTGCCCATGAACCACCAATGGCAGCAGCAAATAAAATATGTAAATTACCGATAATTGCCCAACCGATATTTTCCATAGTGTTACCAATAATCATGATTAAGGAAATATCAGCACCACACATTTGAATTAATTTACCAAGAGAAATCATAAGACCAGCAGCAGGCATAACAGCGATAACTGTCATTAACACTTTGCCAAGTTTTTGTAAGAAATCAAAATCAATATGAAATTTTTTCTTTGGCGCTTCTTCTACAGTTGATGTTGTTTCTTGTTGCATGGAATTTTGCACATTTTGCATAGTTTGCATGGTTAAAGTTATGATGGCATCTTCACCATGAGTTACTTCGTTGTAATTACAGTTTAATGTCATGTTTTCCATGCCACCACAAATGATAAATGGTGTAATTAAATTGATATTTTTTTGTTGCATGAAAGAAAAATCTACTTCGGCAATTAATGTGCCAGCTTTTATCTTATCGCCAGCTTGCACGTGAACAGTAAAGCCTTCACCATTTAAAGCTACTGTTTCCAAGCCAAAATGAATGAGTAGTTCTAATCCATTATCAGCTTTGATGCCATAGGCATGTTTTGTTGCTGCAATCATAGTGATTTCACCATCAACAGGACTGTAGATTTTACCTTCTGATGGAATGATTGCAATACCATCACCCATCATTTTTGTAGAAAATACAGGGTCAGGAACTTCTGTAAGTGGTATTGTTTTTCCCGTAATTGGTGATAAAAGTTGTAGGGATTTACTTTCCATAAAAACACTTCCTCATAATTTTTATTGCATACATTGCAAATATCTTTAAAATCGCTTCAGTAATGATTATATTTTTATTATAAAGAGTTTTGCGAAAAATTGCAATAAATTTTACGAAATAATTGCATTAAAAATAAAATAATTTACGCAATTTAAATGCAAATAATTGCGTAAATAGTTGCGTAAAATATAGAAATGTGGTTTAATATTTATAGATATAAAAGACGAATTTTTTATTATAGATATAGAGGAGAATTTTTATGGCAGTTACAATTAAAGATGTCGCGAAATTGGCTGGGGTATCACCATCAACCGTATCAAGAACGTGTAAAAATCATCCATCGATTAGTCAAGAAACAAAGGATAGAGTAAAAAAAGCGATGGAAGAATTAGGTTACGAGCAAAATAATTTACAACAGAATATTAGTATGTGTAAAATAGGTGTAGTATTTCCTAAAAGTAAAACAGATGTTTATGAAAATCCTTTTTATTTAGAAGCTATAAAGGGAATTGGTAAATATTGTAATAAAAAGCAATATACTTTATTAGTAATAACAGGTGAAACTGATGAAGAATTGATAAGAAGTATAAAAGCTTCAGAGGCAGATGGATTTATCTTTTTATATTCAAATATAGATGATTCAATAATTAATTATATGTATGAGCAAAAATTGTTATTTGTATTGATTGGTAAAGCTACAAAGATGATAAATGATACTATTTATGTAGATAATGATAATGTGCAAGCTGCAAAAGAAGCATGTGAATATCTAATATCTTTAGGTCATAATAAAATTGCTTATATAGGTACAGATAATTACAAGGTATTTTCTAGCGATCGAAAAGCCGGATATTTATTAGCATTAAGTGAACATAATATTGAATATAATCCTAATTATTGTTTAGAATTTGCATTGAATTCTGAGGAAAAATATAATAAGCTTAAAGATTTGCTAATTAGTGAAAATCGACCAACTGCTTTATTGATTTATGATGATATTGTAGCTGTTTCTATAGGTAATTTGATTTCTGCATGCAATTTAAAAGTACCAGAGGATTTATCCATCATAAGTTTTAATAATTCTATCTTTGCTCGTATGATGAATCCACAATTGACATCTATAGATATAAATGCTTATCAATTAGGAGTAGAAGCGGCTTCTCAGCTTAGTAAGCATATAGAAAATCCTAATTTATTTGCGACAAAAATTATTGTGCCGTATTTTTTAGTAAAAAGAGAAAGTTGTAGGGAAATTAGATAAAATCTTAATTGAATTTTAATGAAAAAAAGCATTTTGCTTGGCTATTTGCGGGGCAAAATGCTTTTTATTTATGTTATAATAAGAAATTAGGAAATAAATGTTTACTATTATTTATTATTTAAAGATACAGGAGGTTTAAGTTTTGAGTCAGGAAGAGTTAAATAAACAAGCTACTGAACAAAATAATACAGAAACAGAAATAGAAGATATAAAAGAAGATAAAAAAGTAGTAAAAAATGATGAATATACAATAAAAATCATACCTAATAAAACAGATGATGTAAAATTATTTACTATAAGTAAAAATATGCTTAGATATGTGATGGCATCTGTAGTTATTATGATAGTGTTAGTCGTTGGTTCATTGAGTTTTGCAGGTTATGTATATTTCAATAATCAAGCAGATAAACAGCATTTACAAGAATTGCAAGAAGCAAATGCACTTCAACAGCAACAATTATCTGAACTTGATAAAAAAGCTAATAGCTTAAAAGAAGATATGGACCAATTAAATAATTTGGAAAATGAATTAAAACAATTGTCTGGTATAGAAATTCCAGAAGGTAATAATGGAGATAGTGTAAATCCAGAACAAAATGGACAAGGTGGACCTTATCCGCAAACACCTACTATAGAAAATGTACGTCTTACCTTAGATACTGTAGAAAATACAATGAATGGTAAACTAAATAATATGGAAGAATTGAAAAAACGTTTGCAGACTGCTATCATGATGAAACGTCAGCAAGTAGCAATTGCTAATCAGACTATATCTATTACTCCATCTATTTGGCCAGCTAAAGGTGTAGTAAGTTCACCATATGGTCTTCGTTGGGGTGGTAGCGATTTCCACCCTGGTATTGATATTGCAAATGATATGGGAACACCAATTAGAGCAACAGCTGATGGCGTTGTCAGCATTGCTGGTTGGAATTCTGGCGGATATGGCAATATGGTAGATATCGATCATGGCAACGGAGTGATGACTCGTTATGGACATGCTTCTTATGTAGTAGTATCTGCTGGTCAACAAGTAAAACGTGGACAGATTATTGCTTACATGGGAAGTACAGGCTTTTCAACAGGCCCTCATGTACATTATGAAGTTCGCATAAATGGACAAGCTGTAGACCCATCTGGATATTTATTTAACTGATAAAAATAACAGTGATGAATTAGACTAAATAGGAGTTTAATTCATCACTTTTTTTATTTACAATTTTTTATATATGTAAAGTTGTTAATTTTATGATATAATAGAAAACATCTACATAATTTTAAGTAAACAAAAAGGAGATGGTTTTATTGGCTAAAGAGCAAGTAGAAGTAAAATTAACACCACAGGAAATAGTAGAAAAAACAACTATAGCTGATGTATATCGTGCTGTTAAAAATTTAGATGGTGTTATATACAAAACAAAATTAATCTACAGTGATTATTTTTCCAATTTATCACATAATGATATATATATAAAACCTGAAAACTTGCAAAAAACAGGTTCTTTCAAACTTCGCGGAGCGTATAACTGCATTAGTCAGTTGAGTGAAGAACAAAAAGCTCATGGTGTAATTGCAGCTTCAGCTGGTAATCATGCTCAAGGTGTAGCTTATGCAGCTCAACAATTAGGCGTTAAGGCTGTAATTGTTATGCCAGCAACTACTCCATTATTAAAAGTAGAAGCAACTCGTGCTTATGGAGCAGAAGTTGTATTATCTGGAGATAGTTTTGATGATGCGGCAGCAAAAGCAGTAGAATTACAACAAGAATTCAATTATACATTTATTCACCCATTTAATGATATCGAAGTTATCTTAGGTCAAGGTACTACAGCTTTAGAAATCATTGATGATTTAAAAGATGTTGATGCGATTTTAGTACCTATCGGTGGTGGCGGTTTTGCCAGTGGTGTAGCACTTGCGACTAAAATGGTAAATCCACATGTAAAAGTAATCGGTGTAGAACCTTGTGGAGCAGCTTGTATCAAAGCATCACTTCAAGAAAATAAAGTAGTATCCTTGCCAAGCGTTGATACTGTAGCAGAAGGTACAGCAGTAAAAACACCAGGTGATGTAACATTTGAATTCATTAAAAAATATGTAGATGAAGTAATCACAGTTTCTGAATTTGAAATTATGTCAGCTTTATTATCTTTGATTGAAAAACATAAATTGATTGCTGAAGGTGCGGGCGTATTATCTTTAGCAGCTAGTAGAAAATTACAATTCAAAGGTAAAAAAGTAGCTGCTATTGTAAGTGGTGGTAATATTGATATTTCTACAATTTCAGCACTTATTGATAAAGCTTTAATCGCTCGTGGTCGAGTATTCTGCTTTAGCGTACAACTTCCAGATAAACCAGGTCAGTTATTGGCAATTTCTCAAATTTTAGCAGATTTAAATGCCAATGTAATTAAATTAGACCATAATCAGGCTAAAGTAACAGATAGCTTCAAAAAAGTAGTGCTTGAAGTAACTGTAGAAACAAATGGTATAGAGCATATTCAACAAATTACTCATAGCTTACATGAACATGGTTTTAAAGTTAAGAAAATATATTAATAAAAAAAGACGATAACTATTAAAAGTTATCGTCTTTTTTATTATATTAGCCTAATTCTACAAATTCGCGTTGTCTTTTTGTAAAACGTATAGATTGGTTATAGCCAAAAGATTTAGCATATGAAATAGCATCATCAATATGATTGCCACAATGTTCTGGTTTATGTGCATCAGAAGAAGTGATAATAGGAAGATTGTATTCTACAGCGATTTTCATAAAATCAGGATATGGTGAAATTTCAGCTATAGGATAGCGATATAAAGTACCAGTATTGATATCGATAGCCATATTAGCTTCTTTAACAGCTTTTGCTACACGAACTAAATAAGGTGTAACATCAAAATCTGGTATATTTTTAAATAAACGAATATTAAATGGATGACCTAAAACATCATAGATTTTACTAGCACAGAGTTTTTCAACTTCTTGTGCATACCAATCATAGATTTCTTCTAAAGTGTGATTATTCCATTCATCTTTTATTTCTGAAGAATCATAAGCCCAACCATGAAGAAAATGGATAGAGCCAATGATATAATCAAAATCATATGGTGCTAAAATACTTTTTACTTTTTCTTGGTCTTGGAAATTGCATACTTCAATTCCAGTTTTAACTTTATAGCCTAATTTTCGCAATTTAGCCATAAAGTTAAAATAATCATCTAAAGTGTATTTGAATTTATTTTTCTTTAACCATTGCTGTTGGAATTTACCTACAAAGCTATCATCTAAAATTAAATCTTGATAATATAAATCTTTGAATTCAGGAAAAGTATGGCTATGTTCAGAGATGCCGATTTCTGTCAATCCATGGTCTTTGGCACTATCAAAAAATCTTTTGACCCAATTTTCATCATAAGAGCCATATTCAAAATGCATATGATAATCTAATTTCATAATATTAGCTTCTTTCTATTTGATATTTAATCAATGATTACTTTCTTGTTGAGCAAGTAATTGACGAATTGTTTTAACTACACCATTTTTATAATTTGGTGGTGCTATATAGCGAGCTACTTTCTTTAATTCAGGAATGGCATTTTCCATAGCATAACTATAATATACAGATTGCATCATTTCATAATCATTTAAATAATCGCCAAAAGCGACACATTCTTCTGGTTTTATATTTAATTTTTTCTGTAATTTTTGGATAGCTACACCTTTGTTAATGCCTAGAGGAATGATATCAACCCATATATCACTGCTTAAAACTACTTGCATTTCATCAGCTAGTGGTAAGAGTTTTTTATAGATATTATTCAAAGAATCGCGATTAAAACAATCGCAAAGAGAAATTTTAATAATTTCATCATCAACTTCAGAAAAATCATGAAGAATTTTATACTGAGTGTAATAAAGATTTAATTCATCATGAAATTCTTTATTTTGAGAGATGATATAGCCACCTTTTTTACCGCTTAATACAATTTCTACTTTTGGTAATTTTGCAGTTTCATCAATAATTTTTTGTACAGCAGTATCTGGTAATATAGCAGAAAAAATTTCTTTATCATGTTGGCAGACATAAGTCCCATTTTCAGAAATAAAGAGTAAATCATCTTTATATTTAGGAAATTGGGAAACAAGTGCTTGATATTGGCGTCCGCTAGCAGGTGAAAACATAATATTATGTTGTTTTAATAAAGCCATAATTTCATCAAAATCATCAGGTAATTTATTAGGTTCAACAAGTAAAGTACCGTCCATATCGGAGATAATCCATTTAATCATATAGCAAACTCCTTTATCAAATTTTGGTAAAAATAATATTTTATATAGAAAGTTTATCATAAATGATATAAATATAAAAGATATTTACTTCAAAATTATAGCGCTATGCGCTATAATTTTAATAAAAAAGAGAGGAATATATTATAATGATTAAAATAGAAAATAAAATATTAAATGGATTAACTTTTATTGATTTATTTGCGGGATTAGGTGGTTTTAGACTTTCTTTAGAATCATTAGGGGCAAAATGTATTTATTCAAATGAATGGAATAAAGCTGTTCAAAAAGTTTATGCTGAAAATTTTGGAGAATTGCCAGAAGGTGATATTACTAAAGTAAATGAAAAAGATATACCTGATCATGATATTTTATGTGCCGGCTTTCCTTGCCAAGCTTTTTCTGTGAGTGGAAAGCAAAAAGGATTTGAAGATAGTAGAGGAACTTTATTTTTTGATATAGCAAGAATTATTAAAGCGAAAAAACCTAAAATTATTTTTATGGAAAATGTAAAAAATTTTGTAGTTCATGATGATGGAAGGACATTAAATATAGTAAAACGAATAATAGATGATTTAGGGTATACTTTCTATGAAAAAGTTTTGAATGCAACAGATTTTGGCATTCCACAAAGAAGAGAACGTGTATATATGGTGTGTTTTCGTAAGGATTTAAATATAAAAAGTTTTTCATATCCCAAACCATTTAAGTTAATACATCATTTGGAAGATTTTTTATTGAAAGATGAAACTATGGTAAAAGATTTATATATAAAAAGAGATGATATTTATTATAATGATTTAATTGATAATACTTATAGCGATAAATCGATAAGATTAGGAATTGTTAATAAAGGTGGACAGGGAGAAAGAATATATAGTACAAAAGGTGCAGCTATAACATTATCAGCTTATGGAGGCGGTGTTTTTTCAAAAACAGGAGGTTATTTAATAAATGGAAGACCAAGAAAATTGCATCCTAGAGAATGTGCTAGAATAATGGGATACCCAGATTCATATAAAATATCAGAAAGTCCTAATCAAGCATATCAGCAATTTGGTAATTCTGTAGTAATAGATGTATTACAATATATTGGTATCGAAATTGGAAAAGTTATAAAGGAGTATAAATATTGAATGAATTTGATTTTAGAAATTGGTTAGATAAAAAAGGGATAAATAAAAAACTACAAAGTGATTATATTTCAAGACTTAAACGAATAGAAAAAGAATTAAATTATTGTGATATTAATGAACAATATAAAAAGGATAGATGTAGATATCTATTATCTTTATTTAAAAAAATGGGAAATAATGAAGAAATGAAAAGATACTCAAATATAAAATTACCAATAGGAAAATATTATATGAGTACATATAGTTATGCTCTAAATAAATATATAAAATTTTTAGATGAATTCTTAAAGTAGTGAAGATATAAATTCATTATGAGAGATACCAATTACATTTTTGGCTAATGTTATTGAAAAAATAACATTAGCATTTTTTGTATTAGATAATTTTTTTATTGTATATTCTATTGAAGCTTTTTTTTGAGAAAACATATATTGAATATTATCTATATTAAATGATAATTTATTTAAATTATCATTTGAAGAAATTATTAATTTTTTATTTAAAAACTTACTGGAAGAAATATTATATTTATTAGATTCTAAGTAATTTAAAATACTGTTAACAGATTTTTTGGGAACATCAGAAGAACCACTTTTTTTGATTCTATATTTAGCTGTAATGTTGAAATAATTTGCTAAATTTTGGAGCGGTAAAATTATATTATTATTAGTTATAATAAACTTAACATTTTTTTGTTTGTAAAATTCAATTATCCAAGAAGCAAAAATATGTTGACTATTTTCTATAAGAATAGATTCTCCTTTAGCTGTTGGATTTTTAAATTTATCAAAATTAGAATTCATATATTCTATTATTTTTTGTGTATAAGCGTTTATTGGTGTTTTATTAATAATACTATATTCGAATGTTTTTGATACATTATTAGGGAATAAGACGAATTGTCCACATTGAGCTATTTTTTGTTTTACTTCTATATAAAAAGTATTACCAGTTTTTGTTTTTACTAAAATATCTGGTTTTGTTGAATTTGCTCCACCTTGATGAGTAAAAGTGGCATATCTATTAAAGTTATTATTTAAAAAAGAAGTGCAATTAATTTCAAAATCTTCCCACATATAAAAAGAGGCTCCATTTCTACTTAAATTTGGGTATAAAAAAACTACCCTTTAATGAGAGAGGGTAGTGTAGATATTTCATTATGGTGGGCGGTAACAGGATCGAACTGCTGACATCTTGCTTGTAAGGCAAGCGCTCTCCCAGCTGAGCTAACCGCCCAAATAAAAAAATGGTGCCTCAGAGCGGAATCGAACCACTGACACGGGGATTTTCAGTCCCCTGCTCTACCGACTGAGCTACCGAGGCAAATAAAAATGGCGACCCGAAGGGGACTTGAACCCCTGACCTCCGCCGTGACAGGGCGGCATTCTAACCAACTAAACTACCGGGCCGTAGTGGTGGGCGATAACAGGATCGAACTGCTGACATCTTGCTTGTAAGGCAAGCGCTCTCCCAGCTGAGCTAACCGCCCAAGAGATTGGTGACGCGTATGGGATTCGAACCCATGAAGCCGCCGTGAAAGGGCGGTGTCTTAACCACTTGACCAACGCGCCATTGTAATGGTGGCTCACCCGAGATTCGAACTCGGGACACCCTGATTAAAAGTCAGGTGCTCTGCCAACTGAGCTAGTGAACCGTATTGCGTTGTTGTCGCTTGACAACGTAGATTATTATATAGAACTTTGAAACAAATGTCAACACTTTTTTTGAAAAAAATTAAAGTTTTTTTTATAAAGTATAAAAAAAGGGCTAAAACCCTTGTTAAATAAGGATTTTAGCCGTGCTACCTTTTTCATGATTTTTGGTGATTTGAATTTGTTTATCAATTTTTTCTTTTAATTCATCTACATGAGAGATGATACCAATTAATTTATTTCCTTGAGATAATTGAGAAAGAACTTTGATTGCTTGAGCAAGTGATTCACTATCTAAAGAGCCAAAGCCTTCATCAATAAACATAGTATCTAAATGAATGCCACCGGCAAAAGATTGAATTTCATCGGATAAACCGAGAGCTAAAGATAAGGAAGCTTTGAAGGACTCGCCACCAGATAGAGTTTTTACACTGCGAGTCGTACCGTTGTAGTGGTCGATTACATCTAATTCTAAACCAGTTTGTGAGCGAAGTTGTTCACTTGATTTAGAGCGTATTAATTCATATTGACCTTGTGTCATCATCATCAAGCGAGTATTAGCTCGAATTAAAATTCGATCGAAATAGTGCATTTGTACATAAGTTTCAAGCATAATGCGTTCTTTGCCTGCAACTGAACCTGTAGCCGTAGTGTAGAGTGCTTGTATATTGCTATAAAGAGAATGCTTAGTATCTAATAGTTCGATTTTTTTCATTAATTTTTGCTGAATTTGGTGATTAGTAGTAATTCTAGTATGCAGTTTTTGCATTTGAGACATTAAATTTTCTTTTGTTGCTAAATATTCTTGTTGAATTTTTTCTAATTCGTTTAAATCATAATTTTGAGGTGTTAGTTGCGTTTGTAATGAGGTGATTTTTGCTTTGATTTCTACAAGTGCTTGATTTAATTTATCAAATTCAGTTTGAGCAGTAGCGAGATTTTGTTGTAAATAATTTTGTGTTTGTTTATATTTTTGAAGTTGCTTTCTAGCTTCATTTTCATCAGTGAATAAAAGAGCTTTAGTTAAGGTATTGATTTCAGTCGTTAAGATTTCAATATCTGTATTTTCTTTGACGATAGAAGTATTTAATGTTAGAAGTTTTTGCTCTAAATTTTTTTGCAATAATAGATTTTTTTCTAATTGTGCATTTAAGTTTATTTGTTTTTGGCTTAATTTATTTAGCTGGATTAATCGTTTATCAAGCTGATTTTTTTCGTTTAGAAGTTCACATTGTTTTATTTCCACATCATGAAAGATAGTTTTTTGAGTGAATTTACCTAAAATATTTTCTGCTTGTGCTTTTATTTCTGTAAAGAGATTATGCAATTTACCATTTAATTCGCTGGCTAATTGGGTAATTTCATTCAATTTTTGAGCGAGAATATCACGTTTATTTTTTAATTGTTCAAGCTCTGCTTGAGTTGGTGCCAACGTAGATATTTTGGCTAATTGTGGGTGATTTGTAGAACCGCAAACAGGGCAAGGTGTGTATGGTTTTAAATCTTTGGCTAAAATACCTGCTTGTTCTGCCAAAAACAAGTGATTTTGTTGAGTATAAATTTGTTCTAATTCAGCAAGTTTTGCTTGTTGTTGTTGCCATTTTGTCTTATATTCTTTGTGTTTTAAAGACGTTTGTTTATATGCTTCAAGCAGTGTGGAGAGTTTTGTTAAATTTTGTAGTTGTTGATTATTTTCTTTTTGTGCAGAATTTGTTTGTTCAATCTGTACATTTACATCTGTTAGAGTTTTTAAATCTGTTTGTATATCATTTATAGTTTGTGTTAATTTCGCTAAAGCAGCTTCATCATTTGCCATTTGTTGCTGTTTGCTTTGCAATGCTTTTTTTGCTGTTTGTAAAAGATTTTGTTGTTTAGATATATATTGATATTTAGGCAATTCTTCTGTTAATTTGGCAATATTTATATTTAGTGAAGTGGATTTTGTTTCAAAATCTTTTTGTACTAGGGATAATTTTTCTTGAATGCTAGGGAGCATTTTTGTTTTAGCCGTTAATTCTGATTGATATTCATTGATTTTTTGCTGTATCTGCTGTTGATTAATAGCAGTATTTATAATTTTTTCATTTTCTTTGATATTTTGTTCTAAAAGAGTAAAATTTTTTTCTAATTGTTTTAAATCATTTTTATCTTGATTAATGATTTGTTCTAGATTTAAAAGACAATCTTTAGGCATCAATGGATTAAAGTCATAATTCGTATTTTCAGGAAGTATGATTGTTTCTATATATTGTTTAATACTGTTATTAATCAAGAGAAAATCTTTTTTGAGGGCATTGAAGCGTTCTTTTAATTTTTCTTGCAATTGTTGATAGGGTTTAGTATTGAAGATTTTGCGGAAAATATCACTGCGTTCTTTCGTCGAAGCATGGATTAATTTTAAAAACTCTCCTTGAGCAATCATGGCTATTTGTGTGAATTGATTTACATCAAGACCGATTAATTCATTTATGGCAGAGTTCACTTCTTTTATGCCTGTTATTGGCTGTTGATTGGGTGGATAAAATTCTGCTTGAGCTTTTTCTTTGACGAAGCCATTTCCTTTTTTTGCAGGGCGAAGATATTCAGGATTACGGCGAATAGTGTATGACTCATTGTTGTATAAAAAAGTCATTTCTACAAATGTAGGTGTGTTTTTATCGGCATATTTACTGCGAAGCATTTCATTCTCACGGATACCACCACTAGTATGACCATAGAGGGCAAAAGTAATAGCATCAAAAATTGTGGTTTTACCTGCCCCTGTATTGCCACTGATTAGATAAATACCTTTATTGCCTAATAGACTCATATCCAATTCACATTTATCAGCATAGGCCCCAAAAGCTGATATAGTTAATTTTAAAGGACGCATTATTTTCCCTCCCAGATATCTTGAATTAATTCTTGTAAAATATCTATTTGCTTATCATTTAAATTTTGATTATTTTGTTTGTAATATAATTCTTCAAAGAGATTTAATGGCGTTTTTAAATTGGCAATATCTGTAGTTTCGATATTTTGGACTGTTTTAGTGCGAAGGTTATCATAGGTCAGTTGCATGATATTAGGATAGATAGAACGCAGACGATTGATGGCATCAGGGATATCTTCTTCATCAGTGAGTGTTATGGCTAAATAATCATCTGTATGCGTTTTCTCATAATTGCTTTTTAGCGTTAATTCTGCATAAGAACCTTTTAATTTACGCATATCATGAAGAAATGAAAGTTTTTTTTCATAAATGGTCAATTTGTTTTTCTGTGGAAAATCAAGGATAGTAACAGTTTTTTCTTGATTAGCTTCGGAAAAAGAATATTTTAATAAAGTTCCACAATAACGAATTTTTTCAGTTAAAACATTTTGCGGTGTATGCAAATGACCAAGTGCTACATAATCAAAATCTTGAAATAATTGAGCATCGATATTATCTATACCGCCGACGATAATTTCTTCAGAGTCGCAAGTGTAAGCACCTGTTACGAATTGATGAGCGATTAAAATATTGCGTTCATCTGGATTTAAAGATATTTGCTTTAGAGCTATTTTTACTGCTTGATTGTAAGAGGTGATTTCTTCCTCAGGAAAATAACTTCTCACAATAGCTGGTTTGATAAATGGCAAAAGATAAAAATTGATATTGCCATGTTCATCTTTTAAAGTGATATGAGAGATTTTGCCATCATAGATTGGTGAGATAAAAATATTATTGTCTTTAAATAAATTCGCTCCAAAAGCTACACGTTGGGCACTATCATGATTACCGCTGATAATAAAAACGGGCAGATGTAACTCTGCCCAAGATGTTAAAAATTCGTCAAATAATTGTATAGCTTGATTGGTAGGAACGGATTTATCAAATACATCGCCAGCAATCATAACAGCATCAATAGATTCTTCTTTTGCTATTTGAAGTATTTGTTTATGGATATGCCTTTGGTCTTCATATAGAGAAAAACCATTGAGATTTTTACCGAGATGAAGGTCGGATAAGTGCATGATTTTCATAAAGTATCCCTTTCCTAAATTAAATATATTAAGATTTATTTTTCTAATTGTATAGTGGCAAAAGTACGACCACATTCACAAGTATGTTTATAATCAATAGAAGCTGTGAGTTTAGTTTGGAAGCGAATAATAGGCATTGCTTCAAATGTTAAAGGAGTAATGACTAATTTATTATCAACAACTTCTGGATAGAGATAATCATCTTGTACATGAACATGATTATGTTCACAAGTAAAGATAATACCTGCAAAGCCAAAATACTTAGACATATAGATCTTGGCTAATGGGTGATGGAAATGATGTTCTATTTCATCAAGTGTTGTGTCTTGAAAATTATCAATTAAAACAATGATTTTTGGCGGTAAATGATCGACATTTCGCTCAATTATAGCTTTTAAATTTTTAGCACTGATGATTAAAGAAGTAGCATTGAAAATGCCGATAACATCAATAGCAGCATCTACGCTATTACAAGGAAGTACAGTAGCACCTAATGCTTCAGCTGCATAATGTAAATCTAATAAATATTGAGAGCTATAATTACCACAGATAATCAAAGTTGATGTTTTATTGATATCATTACTAGCCAAAGGTCTGATAGCGATATCGATATTGCGTGCAATATCGTCTGCTGTAAAACCGCGATATAAACCGCTGATTGTTCGGTTGAAACGTAAAGTCTGACTAAGTGGGCCTGTTAATAAATCGAATGCAGAAGCATTAGCCAGTTCATCTCTAGTAGTCACAGGAAGTTTTCTTATATCAGATAAAGTTTTGATATCTTCAGCATGAATATCAAGACCGCTATATTTCTTTTTGTAGAAAGAGGATTTTTCTAATGCCCAACGAAGATTTTTGCGAAAGCGTTGTAAAATGAGTTCAATTTTTTCTTCAGTTGGCATCATTTCTACTTTAGGATTGATGACCATGATTTATTCTCCTTTTTGATAATGACTAAAATTACCAATGACGATATCAGGGAATTCTTCGTGTAGTTGGCGAATAAATTCTTTAGTACCGATAGCTTTAGTAAATGGTGGCATGATTTCGGCAAAAGCATCAGGATCGATATTTAAATTGCGGATTTGAATCATATTTACAGGATTTTCCTGTAAAAATTCTTTCCAGGCTTTAAATTCACTTTCACTATCATTGAAACCAGGAAAATAAAGCATATTTAAAGAAATATGCACGCCATGTTCATGAGCATAACGAATGGACTCTTTTACATTATCAAGTTCATAACTACCGCGATAATAAGCTTTGTAATTTTCAGGAATGGCACTGATAATACTTACACGCATACTATCAAGACCAGCATCAACAATGCGTTTGATACCTTCTGTATAGCCGGCATTAGTATTTATATTGATTTGACCTTTGTCTGTTTTTTTGCGGATTTTTTCAATGGCAGGCACGATATTGTCTACAGCAAGGGAAGGTTCACCTTCACAGCCTTGACCAAAACTGATGATGGCGTCCGGTGCAGTTTCTAAATGATAGATACCGATTTGAGCAATTTCTTTTGGTGTAGGACGGAATTTTATGCGACTTTGTGGAGATGGACAACATTCAGCAGGTTGAAGAGAGATACAGCCAAAACAATTAGCATTGCAAACTGGAGAAGATGGAATACCAGCTTCCCAACGGCGATAAAATAGATTTTGAGCTGTGCAACAATGCCATGTCAAAGAACAATTACCTAAATGTTCAACAAGGCGATTATCTGGTAAATCTTTTTGAACGCGTTTAACTAATTTATGCAAATTGCGAGTATTGTAATGCGCAGGGTCCCATTTATCATTTTCATCAGTGTACATAGCTGCTACATAAAGTTCATCTTTGTAGACAACGACAGCAGTATAGCCATATAGTGGAAGCATTTGAGCGTCATCTTCTTTTTTGAAAGCTGGCATATATAAACGAGTATAACCAGCAGGCAAGATGGCAGCTACGGCATTGCCCATGATAGGCATGATTTCATCACCGTATTTGGCAAGTGGTAAACGATCTGGTAAAAACATTAAATCAGCAGATTCTGGAAGTGGAATTAAATCATCTGGGGAAAGTTCGATGATATCTGTTCCAGTTCTAGCTAGAGCTTGGAAACCTTTTGGGGCATCTAGGATATTACCATCTTCATCAGCATATAATGCACGAATATCAGCCATTATTTTTATCCTCCTGTTTTACTTTATTTTTTTTTGCTTTTTTAGGATTGTATTTATTCATAGCCATATCGACAGAATCATTAACGATACATTCTACAGCAGGGATAAGATATTTGATCGCTTCATCTACAGCTGTTTTATCTTCTTGAGGAAATGGAGCAAGAACATGATTTACTACACTCCAACCAGGAAGAGGTCTACCAACACCAAGTCGTACACGTGGGAAATTTTCACTGCCTAAATGAGCGATTAAAGATTTTATACCATTGTGGCCGCCAGAACTACCTTTTTTGCGAATGCGAATAGTGCCAGCAGGGATATCCATATCATCATGAGCTACAATGATATCTTCTGGAGTTACTTTATACCAACGCATCAAAGGGCCAACGGCTTCACCGCTATTATTCATATAAGTTTGCGGTTTAACTAGTAAAATTTTTTCAGTGCCAATGCGACCTTCCGCAATTTGAGCATTGAATTTATCTTTCCAAAGATTTATATTAAGATGCTCAGCTAGTGCATCAACGAGCATAAAACCGACATTATGGCGGGTTTTGGCATATTCATTACCAGGATTGCCAAGACCTACAATTATTTTCATTAAATTACCTCCAAAATAATATATAGTAATTAATATTTTAGCATAAAAATAAAAATAAAAGCACTAGAGTTTTTCTAGTGCTTGTTTATTTATGATTTATATTGTTTTCTTTGTTGTATAAAGGTGTTTTTACAGCTGCTACGACATTATCTAATTCATCCATATTTAATTCATCGTTATCTAATATGTTTAAATTATATTTTCTATTTATTAATAATCTTTGTCGCAAACTTTCTTTCACTTTACTATGTTGGGAAAAATCTATATCTTGAAGCATTTTTTCAATATCCACTATTAAACACCTGTTTTCATTAAAAATATTTTTTATAAACTTTGTACAAATTTTTTAGTTTTCTTCATTAACCAATTAATAAAATCATCAATACCAGCAACACCACCAACTATATTATCTAATTGATAGTCATTTAATTCATTATTTTTCATATTAGACATTAAATTTGATAAATCTTTAGCAGTACATTGAATTATATTTTCTTGCTGAAGAATAAGTGCTAATTCATTATAATCTTTAGCAGAATTAAGTTTTAATCGTATATTTTCTTTGTTATAAGCAGTTTTTAGTGCGTTTAAAAGTAATTCATTGTTCATAATATCATCTCCTATTTTTTTATAGCTGCTGAAACACCTAAAGCAACGCCTCCAATAGCACCGCTAACGGCACCAGTTGCAGCAGCTGTACCAATGGCAGCACCAGTAATAGCGGCACCAACAGCACCGATAGCAGCTCCAGCAAGACCACCTGTAACAACACAAGCGGCTACTGCACCAACGCAAACTGCTACTCCTAAGGCAATTTTACCTACTTTTTTCCAAAAACTTTTCCAACTGCCGCCAACGACAATATCTAATTCATCATCATTTAGTTCTCTAGGACCGAATGTTTCTTCATAAATATTAGACATTTGGTCTGAAAGACGATTGTAAAGTTTATGAAATTCTTCAAATGTACAATTGACATATTTTTTACATGCACTGAAGAATTCTTCTAAAGATGAAGCATTGTCTAAGGCTTCTAAAGTAGAAGTATCTTCAGATAAAATTTTATTAAATGAATTAAATTTATCAGCTTGTTCTTGAGTTTCAAAATTAACGTTCCATACCATATTTTCTGTATTCATAAATGAAACCTTCTTTCTAGTATTTTAGATTATCACTTTCTATATCTTTTATACGTATGAGTTTAGAATTTATTACAGATTAAATAAAAATTTTTTTAACCTTTGTAATTCCAGTCAGGAGTGAAAGGTTTACCAGTTTTTTTATCAATTAAAGTTACTTGTGAACCATATTTTTGCATGAATAAATCCCATTTATCTTGACCAAATTGAGATGGTACATGGCAACCAGCAGCTTTGTCATCAGGAGATACTTCCATCTTTACATATGCTTGACCAGCTCGTGGTGTACCAGGTTCGGCAACAGCCATAGTGCAATAAACATTAAAACCACCAACAATAGAATCTAACATTTCATCTGATAATAAATTTTTTTCATCTAACATATTGATATCCTCCGTTAAGTTTAATTTATTAATCTTTATATCTTTTATACGTATGAGTTTGGAATTTATTACATATTTAATGAAAATTTTTATTTTTTATTTACATTTTACACAGATATATTATTAGTCATAATAAATTTCTCTTTTTAGTATTATGATTATTAACTATAGAGACTTTTTAATAAGCTTTAATAATGTCAATATCACGACTTTGTAATCTACTAATATAATCATCTAATTTACTTCCAGAAACAGTCATTTTAGAATAACTACCAGTAAATTCTATACTATCAACAGAGCCACCTTGTAATAATTGTTTCATTTTATCAATATCGCCGGTAGCTTTACATTGAATAACAGTATAAGTTCCATCGGTTTTACCTGGAAGAATAAAAGCTGTGCCATTGCCACCAGTAATCATATCAAGCTCTTGATCAGTCATCATATTTTTTGTATCAGTCATTTTTATCAATCCTCTCATAAATTTGGTTTATAAATTAAAATATTTTCTACTGTTTATACGTAATAAAAATAGATTTATTACAAAATTTATTAAAAATTTTTTATAGTTACTTAAGATAAATATTGTATAGATATAATAATTTAAGAAATATTTATAAAAATTATATTGAGTTTGTTATAAATATTTTAATATCTTTATGAGATTAAATCATATATTATAAAATAAGTTTATAAACAGGATACATTCATTTTTATGGTATAATATGTATTTATAAAGTTAATAAGTATTATCTAAAAATATAGTATACGAGGTAAATTTTTTATGAAAAAATATTTTTATATTGGGTTAGCTATTGTATTATTATTAGCTATTAGTATTATTTTTTATGGTGCATATCTTAATTCTCGTGGTGAAAATATTATAGCTAATAGAATGGATAATAGACATATTGCGTTGAAAGGACATGTAGCTACAACAAGAAATATACAACCTGTATTAAATATGGATACAATAAAATTATATTCAGACAAAATGGCAGATGCTGTAGCACTTATTGATGGTACAATTACCAATGCTTATGTAAAACGTAATAGTACAGTCCAAGCTGGAGATTTAATGTTTAGTTTAGTGAATGAAGAAATTCCTTTAAAAATTAGTCAAGCAGATAGTGATATTTCAAAAGCAAATGTTGAGTTAAAGAGAGCTAAAAATACATATGAACGTTATAATCAGTTAATGAGTATGAATGCTACCTCAGCAGAAAAGTTAGATGAAGTTGAAGCTGCATATAATGCTGCTATAGCTAACGTAGAAAATTTACAAATGCAAAAAGAACAATTATTAATTCAGCAATCAAGACAAAATATTCTTGCTCCTATTGATGGTGAAGTATTGTTATTATATCGTCAGCCTGGTTCTTATGTGACAATGGGAACACCAATTGCTTTAGTTGGTGATTTTAGTAAACTTTATTTTAGTCAAACAATTAATGATGCGGATATTAGTAGATTTTCTATTAATGATCAAATAGAACTTATTTTTCAGGAGAATGATTTACAAAAATCATACGATACTGATTATGCAGTAGGAAATTTAGGAAATCAACAAACATTTATTGCACATATTATAGATATTACACCTAGTTTAAATGAACCAGCTGCTATGAGAAAAATTTTATTTGAAATAAATAATACTGTGCATATATTAGAACCACAAAGTTATCGAAATGTAAAATTGCAAGTAAAACAAGATTTTACGTGTTTAACAATTCCTCTTACAGCTATGTTGAGTCAGGAACAAAATAGTGTATTTGTTTTAAATGCAGATAATACAATTCAACGTCGTGAAGTGGTCACTGGAGTTAATGATGGAAAATATATTGAAATAATAAGTGGGTTATCTGAAGGAGATATAGTTATTACTTCTGATACGAATGGCTTAAAAGATGGTATAAAAGTAGATATTACTATGGATAATGAGGAATAATGATGGATATTAATAAAATTTTTAGTCGTGAAGCTTTAAATAAGCTTCGTTCTCCAGAAAAATTAGATACCCTATTACCGATAACTACTCCTATAAATTGGATGGCATTAATAGCTATTGGTATATTGTTATTTTCAGTAGTTTTGTGGTCTATATTTGGAGCATTTACTGTTAAAGTAGATGGAAGAGGTATGATTATGGATTCTGCTGGTGTTGTAAATGTTTCACATATTTCTGATGGAAAAATTAAACAAATTTATGTACATTCAGGAAGTAAAATAAAAAAAGGTGATCTTATTGCTCGTATGGAACAGCCAGTACAAGACGCAGATACACGTATGTCTCAATATAATATAGCTCTTTCTCAAAGTGATCGTGATGCTATGAGTAGAGCTTCTGAGCATGATGCAAAAAAAACTCAAGAATTAGTTAATGAATATATTTATAGTGATTATGATGGTATTGTTGACGAAATTATGGTAGAAACAGGCAGCATAATTAATGTAGGTACACCTATTTGTTCAATTCGTCGTACACAAAATAGAGATGAATTGACAGGTGTACTATATATTCCAGTAGAACAGGGCAAACGAGTTGAACCAGGGATGTCTATACAATTATCTCCAAATGGAGTAGATACATCTCAATCTGGTTGGTTATTAGGTGTAGTTCGTTCAGTATCACAATATCCTATTTCAACAACGGCAATGAATAAAGTATTAGGTAACGAACAATTAGTACAATATATTTTAAATAATGAACAAGGTGCTGTTATGGAAGTGAAATTTGATTTGGTAAAAGATGAAAATTCTGAATCAGGTTATTTATGGACTTCTTTTGTAGGTAAGCATAAACCTATTACAGCAGGAAGTTTTTGTACAGGCTCAATTATTATTGATCGTGTACCACCAATAGAAAAAGTCTTTTATAAATTTAGTCAATGGTTAAGAAGTAGGTGAGCTAAATGATAAAAAAACTTTTTCAATGGAATTTAAAAAAAAGACATTTAAAAAATAAACGTGTTAAAGTTCCTACAATATTACAAATGGAAGCAACTGAATGTGGAGCTGCTTCGCTTGCTATGATATTAGCTTATTATGGGTTATGGATTCCATTAGAACAAATGAGACAAGAATGTGGTGTAGATCGTAATGGTAGTAAAGCTAGCTCTATTTTAAAGGCAGCTCGTAAACATAAATGTGATGCAAGAGGCTATCGTTGGTCTGCTGATTTATTATTAGAAAAAACTTTTCCGTTGATTATTCATTGGGAGTTTAATCATTTTGTAGTTTTAGAAGGAATAAAAAATAATATTGCATACATTAATGATCCAGCAATGGGAAGAAGAACTATTCCATGGGAAGAATTTATTACATCATATACAGGTGTATCATTACAAATTATACCAAATGAAGATTTTCAAAAAGCTGGACATCGTTATAATGTTTTTAAGGCTATTTCTGAAAAATTAATACAGGATAAATGGGCGACTATTTTTGTATTGATACTGGGTTTATTTATGATTATTCCAGGATTAGCTTCACCTGTATTTCAACAGATTTTTATAGATGATATTTTAACGCAAAAACATCCAGACTGGATGTTTAATCTTTGTTTAGCGATGACGGGAGCTTTCTTGATTGAAGGTATTATGTCTTGGCTTAGAGCACTAGTTTTGACTTATTGGCAACGCAAAATTACTCTAGCTGATTCAAGTAGCTTTTTTTGGCATGTATTAAAATTACCTATGCAATTTTTCCAACAACGATATGCAGCAGAAATTGCTTCTCGTATTTCTTTTAATGAATCTATAGCTAGTGTCTTATCTAGTTCAGCGGCTACTGTAGTTCTTGATTTATTTATTGCATTATTTTACTTATTGTTATTATTACAATATAGTATTTCATTAACCATTATAGGTATCGCTTTTAGCATGGTAAATCTTATAATGTTTTTAGTTATGAGACGTCATTTAACAGATTTATCTATGAGAATTCAGCAAGATGCTGGTAAAGAATATGGAACAGCTATGAATGGTTTGATGATGATAGAAACCATAAAAGCTAATGGAAATGAACAAGATTTTTTTGCTAAATGGGCTGGGTATAAAACAAAAGTTTTAGCAGGAACACAAGAAGCACAATTATGGTCAATGACAATATCATTATTGCCTACATTATTATCTGGAATAAATACAGCATTGATTATGACAATAGGTGGTTTTTCTATCATGGATGGATTGATGACTGCTGGTATGTTTACAGCATTTCAATCACTAATGAGTAGTTTTCAAGAACCATTTAATCGTATCATTGCATTAGGTAATACTTTGCAAACGACAGAAATGCAAATGCAAAGATTAGATGATGTTCGTCGATATAAAATAGATGATTTGAATTATCCTAAAGAAAATAACTTAGATTTTGCTAAAAAGCGACTTTCCGGAGAACTTACTTTAAAAAATATTTCTTTTGGCTATAGCCCTCTAGAGCCTGCGTTATTAAATGATTTTTCTTTGCATTTAAAACCAGGTCATTGGGTAGCTGTAATAGGTGCTTCAGGAAGTGGTAAATCGACAATAGCAAAAATAGTAACAGGTCTCTATGAAGAATGGTCCGGAGAAGTATTGTTTGACAATATGAAAAGAAGAGACATTCCACGTAATGTAATTACTAATTCATTATCTTCTGTTGACCAGGACATATTTCAATTAACAGGAACAATATATGAAAATATTACTTTATTTGATAACTCTATTCGTAGAAGTGATGTTATACAAGCGGCTAAAGATGCATGTATTCATGATGATATTATCAAATTAGAGGGTGGATATGATTATATGGTTGCTGAAGGTGGATTTAATTTTAGTGGAGGACAGCGTCAGCGTTTAGAAATTGCTAGAGCTTTAGTAAAAAATCCTTCATTATTAATCTTAGATGAAGCAACTAGTGCACTTGATCCTGTTACAGAACAGATTGTATTAAAAAATATTCGTCAACGTGGTTGTGCGTGTTTAATTGTAGCTCATAGATTATCAACAATTCGTGATTGTGATGAAATAATTGTTTTATCACATGGAAATGTTGTTGAACGTGGAACACATAAAGAAATGATGCAACATGATGGAGCCTATAAACGACTCATAAAAGAACGAGATAATGAAGGAGGTATTAATAATGAAACTTAATGCAGGGCAGAGATATTTATTAAAAGATGAGAATGTATTTGTTCAGCTAGTAGAAGGTTCATGTGAAATTTATGCTGTTACGCGTAAAAATACTGAAATTTCATATCGACAAACCTATCTTTTAGATTTATTACCTCAGCAAGCTGCATTTCCTTCATTTGATGAGTTTGAACAGATGGATGTTTTAATATATGCAGTAGAAGATTCCAAATTAGATATTATTAAATTTGATGAAGCAAAAACAGAGAAACTTTTGCCTTTAATGCAAATTTGGTTTAGAAAACTTGTGGAATTACCATGGCTTCGTTTATTAGCTGACAGAGGTGATGATGTCTTAATACATTGGCTAAGAGGCACTGTATTAAATTCATGCACAGATAAGCAAAGTTTATTAGATAATTTTTTAGAAAATGAACAAATATTTTCTATGTTATTAGGTACAAAATTTCAAGCAGAAGAAAAGAAATTATCTAATAGATTAGAAATTCAACAGCAGTATAAACGACAATTAATCGATGAAGCCATAGACAATTTATTAGGTACAAATAAATTAACATATACAGAAGTATCGCAAACAGATACTTTGGAGGAAGCCAATTTTATTGTGCATAAATTGGCAATAGCATTATCCATGTCTACAAAAAATATTCATTTATCACCAGATATTGTTCGTAAGCTTGACCAATTGCAAATAATTCGTCGCTTGATGCAAAAAGGAAATATGCAGATGCGATTGGTTAATTTTGTTGATGATTGGTATAAAAAAGATAGTGGTGTATTTTTAGGATATTATGGTGAAGATAAAGAATTAGCAGCGATTATTCCTATGAAATTAGGAAAATATTATATTTTTACTAAAAGTCATCCGGATGGAATTTTATTGAATGACGAAACAAATCAATTATTGGATAAAGATGGTTTTGCATGTTATGCGGGATTTCCTTCACGTAAATTAAAAGTTATAGATTTGATGAAATTTATGTTTAATCAATGTTGGAAAGTTGATTATAGGACGATAATTTTTAGCAGTTTTATAGCTGGCATTATACCACTAGTTACACCTATTATTACAGAAACTATTTTTCAGGATATATTACCAATTCAAGATAGACAAGGATTGGCGACAGTAACTCAAGTGATGATGGTAACGAGCTTTTCAATGGCGGCTATTAGTATAGTGCGTTCAGTAGCTGTTTTAAGAATAACTACTCATATTGATATGGCAACAGAAGCGGCTTTGTGGAATAGATTATTATCATTACCATCGACATTTTTTCGTAAGTATTCTAGTGGAGAATTAGCTCAACGTATGCAGGGAATAGATTCTATAAAATCTGTAGTCAGCGGAGAATTTGTAAGTACTGTCTTTAATTTTATATTCTCTTTTTGGAGTCTATTTTTAATGTGTTATTATAGCCTGAAATTAACAGCAGCTGCTTTATGTGTTTGGGTGATTTATTGTTTTATAAGTGCATTTATTTATCGTCGAGTAATTAATTTTCAACGTAATTTAGTATCTGCTAATAATAAAACTGCTAGTATAGTTCAACAGATATTTACAGGTTTATCTAAGTTTCGTGTTCAAGGAGCTGAAGAACAAGCTTTTTACCTTTGGAGCAAGGTTTTTGGTGAAGAATGGAAATGGAATTTAAAATTACGTTGGCAAAATAATTACAACATGATTATCAGTGCGATACAGCCGTTTATTCTTACAATGTTGTTATATTATATTACGATATATGGCATGCAAACGACAAATAGTGATGGAACGGCAACCTTAGGTATAAGTTATGCAGAGTTTATAGCTTTTTCAGCTGCTTATGCTAGTTTTAATGGAACATTAAATGCAGCTATTCCTCTTGTGGGTACTTTTTTTAGTATTCAACCACATATAGAGAATTTGCGTCCTATACTTAATGAAGAACCTGAGAGTACTGATGACAAAGTGGATGCAGAAATTTTATCAGGAGCAATAGAGGTAAATCATTTATCATTTGCTTATAATGAAGAGGGACCTAATATTTTAAATGATATTAGTTTTCGAGTTTCAGCAGGAGAAACATTAGCTATAGTTGGTAAATCTGGTTGTGGAAAATCAACTTTAATTCGTTTACTGTTAGGTTTTGAAAAGCCTAAATTGGGAGCGATATATTATGATGGGCAAGATTTAGCAGAATTAAGTCTTCCTTCTGTACGCAGTCAAATGGGTGTTGTTTTACAAAATGGGCAGTTAATGACAGGTGATATTTTTACAAATATAGTAGGAACATCATCTTTAACTCAAAAAGAAGCTTGGGCAGCAGCAGAAGCTGCAGGTATAGCAGATGATATTCGTGAAATGCCTATGGGAATGCAAACTGTCATTAGTGAAGGCAGTAGTAATATTTCAGGAGGACAACGTCAACGTTTATTGATTGCTCGTGCTTTAGCGGCACGTCCATCTATTATTATTTTTGATGAAGCAACGAGTGCTTTAGATAATCGTACACAAGCAATTGTTACAGAGAGTTTAAATAAATTGCGTGCTACACGTATTATCGTGGCACATCGTCTTTCAACAATTCGCAATGCAGATCGTATTCTTGTTTTGGATAATGGCACTATAGCAGAAGAAGGAGATTTTGAAAAATTAGTAGCACAAAATGGTATTTTCGCTAAATTAGTAAAACGTCAACTTGTTTAATTTGAAAAGGAGATAATTTTATAATATATGCAATTAACAATGGATAATAATTATTATAATGATTTAGCTATTAAGGCTGTAGACGATATAGAAGCTTTTAATGAATTATATGATTACTATTTTCCTCGTGTTTATAATTTTTTATTTGCACGTTTAAAAGACACGACAAGTACAGATGATGTCATAAGTGAAGTTTTTATTAAAGTGTTTAATAATTTATCAAAATATAATGGTCAACGAGGCTCATTCTCTACATGGCTTTTCCGAATATCTATTAATCAATCTACCGATTATTTAAGAAAAATACAAAATCGTAAAGAAAATACATGGGAAGATTTTTTTGATCCAGCTATACCGTATCATGAAGAGCCTGAAGCCAAATTATTAATAAACGAAAGAAAACAAGAATTATTAAAAGCTATGGAAAATTTAAAAGAAAGAGATAGATATATTTTAGAGTTAAAATATTGGTCTGATTTATCTAATAAAGAAATAGCCGATATTATGGATATTTCTCCTGCTAATGTAGGGATAATACTTTTTCGTGCTATTGGAAGCTTAAAAAAATTTATGAATGAAGCTTAGTTGGTGATTAAGTTGCATTTTAAATCAAAAATAAAAAAATCAATAAGTATACGTAAACGAATTCTCACTGTATTGTTATCTAGTTGTTTATTATCTATTATTTTGACTAGTTTAATTGCTTTTAAGGCTATTTATGATACAAGAGAATTGACTTTGTCTATTGGTAATGAAATTATTTTCCAAGCAGCAGAAAATAGCCAAGAGGCTTTAATACAACGAGCTAAATTAGCATTAGAACAAACAGCTTTTGATAAAGCAAATGAACTAGATGAGAATTTGGGAAAAGTAAAAAAAGATGTGATTATTTTATCAAATATGATGACAAATATAGCTTCAAATCCAGAAGAATATCATAGTCGAAATATTTTTGAGCCAAGTAAAAATGATATTGATAAAATTACAGCACAATTATTGTTTTCATCAGAGGTTGTAGATAAATCATCACCAATTTTACGACAAGAAATAGGCTTAACAGCTAATATACAAGATTTTTTAATACAAATAAATACAAATAGCAATGTAATAATTTCCTCTTATGTTGCATCTAAAAATGGTTTTACTATTATGGTTGATCGTTTTGCTGGGCGAAAATTTCAAAATTCTGATATAAAGCCAGATTTTTATAATGCAACATCAAGACCTTGGTATATACAAGCTAAAAAAGAAGATAAAACAATATTTACAGATATTGTAATTGATGCCTTGGGTGGTGGACCATGTATTATTTGTGCTACTCCTTATTATGCAAATGGACAGTTTGCTGGTGTAGTTGGTATGGGGACTTTTTTAGATAATATAAATGAGATTATTCTAAATACTAAAATAGGTGATAATGGATTTGGTTTTGTTATAAATAAACAAGGGCAAATAATAGCTTCTCCTCATACTACAGGAGATTTAATTACAGGCATAAATAATATAAAAGATTTAAGACAATCTACAAATACATCTTTAGCAGATGCTGTGCAAAAAATAATTAATGAGAAGGCTGGTCTTACAGAAGCTAATATTGATGGAAAAGACTATTATTTAGCATATGCTCCAATGAAAAATACAGATTGGTATTTTGTTACAGCTATGGAAGTAGATACGGTAATAGCTCCAGCTAAAGAAACTCATGAAAATATTATTAATATTGCTACAGAATATATGGATAATTTGTCAGAAAAAACGAAGATGACAGTAATAGGTATGATAATATCAATTAGCATATTATTATTCTTTATTACGTATATTGGATGGAGTCTAGCTGATTATTTGACAAAACCAATACGACAATTATCTAAAGGTGTACAACAAATTGCTATGGGCAATTTTAATGGAAAATTAAATATACACACTGGAGATGAAATTGAAAGTTTAGCTATTTCTTTTAATGCAATGACAACAGAATTGCAAACATATATAAAAAATTTAGAGCAAATTACAGCTGAAAAAGAGCGAATTGCTACTGAATTAAATGTTGCTACAAATATACAAAAAAATATGCTACCATGTATATTTCCACCATATCCAGATAGAAAAGACTTTGATATTTATGCTGTGATGTATCCTGCTAAAGAAGTGGGTGGAGATTTTTATGATTTTTATCTTTTAGATGAAAATCATCTTGTAATTACCATAGCAGATGTATCAGATAAAGGTATTCCAGCCGCAATGTTCATGGTTATTACTAAAACCATTCTGAAAAATTTTGCTATGAGTATGACATCACCAGATGATTTTTCGGCAGTAGTTCAATGTGCTAATAGACAATTATGCGAAAATAATGAAGAAATGATGTTTGTTACTGTTTTTATGGGAATGTTGGATTTAAAAACAGGTAAATTCATTTATGTTAATGCAGGTCATACACTACCGATGATACGTCATAAGCATAAAGATGACTCAACTTTTGAATATTTACCAGTAGAAAAAAATTGTGTATTAGGCATTAATGAAGAAGCACAATTTAAACAACAAGAAGTATATTTAAAACAAGGTGACGAATTATTTTTATATACTGATGGTGTAACAGAAGCTATAAATAAAGAAAAAAAATTGTATTCGATTGAACGCTTATATAGTAATTTAAATAAAATAAATCAAAAATCTTCTTGTCAAGATATATTGAGAGATGTAAAGCTTTCAATAGATGAGTTTGCTCAAGGTATGTATCAATCTGATGATATTACTATGTTAGCTATAAAATTAAATTATTTAGATTTAGGAGATAAACATAATGGAAAATGATAATATTCAATTTAAAGATAAAACATTTAATGACTGGCAAGTTTTAACTATTTGTGGACGTATAGATACAATAACGGCCAATATGGCGGAAAATAAGGCAAAGGAAATATTAGATAGTTGCATAAAATTAGCATTAGATTTGGAGGACTTAGAATATATTTCTAGTGCTGGGTTAAGAGTATTATTACGTTTAGCAAAAAAAGCCCAGAAAGAAAATAAAAAGTTTTGTTTAGTTAATATTAATGGTTTAGTTAAAGAAATATTGGAAGAGTCAGGCTTAGATGTTTTATTTACAATTTTAAGTAATGAAAAACAACTCATATAATAAATTTTTGATAAAATATTTTGTGAGAGTGTGATTTTAATTTGTTACAAATGCAAAAATATCCTGCCAATTTAACAAGTTTGCCTACAATGCTAAATGATATTCGTAATGAGATTAATTTATTTGTGCATGATGCTAAACAGCAACGACGGTTAGAATTATGTACAGAAGAAATTTTAGTTAATATTATTGAATATGCATATCCAAATACTACTGGCCTATTATATGTTTCTGTTGAGTATGTAATAGAAATCAAACAACTACGTTTTACTTTTTGTGATGAAGGAATACCATATAATCCTTTATTAGAATTAAATGAACATAATAAAGTAACATCATTAGAGGAACAGCCGATTGGTGGTCTAGGGATTTTTTTATATACTACAATTATGGATGGTGCGGAATATAAATATATAAATAATAAAAATCAATTAACTGTCTGGAAAAATTTGGATTAGTATATATTTTTTAGAAAATAAGAAAAGCCATTAGTTTTACTAGTGGCTTTAGTTTTTTAGTAAGGTGATGAATTTTGAAGTTACAGAAGGAAAAAAATCTTTTAACAAAAATAATATTGTTGTCAATATCCATAGGCAGTTTTATGAATTTTAATACATTAGAGGCTAAAGATATAGATGATTTTCGCACAAATGAATATAAAGCTATGGGAGAAAATGTATTAGATGTAATAAATGCTGCAAGAGCATATGCACAAGGTTATACAGGAAAGGGAGTAATATTAGGAATTTGTGATTTGCCAATAAATTTTAATAATCCAGAGTTTAAGGAAAAAAATAATTCAGGAATGTTAAATGAAGCGAATAATGGTATTTATAATTGGCAAGAATTAAGCCATGGAACAGCAGTAGCAGGTGTTGTAGCAGCGAATAAAAATAATCAAGGAATGCATGGTGTAGCTTTTGATGCGAATATACAAGGTGTAGCAAATGCTGATGAATATAAAGGTTCATATTTTTCGACTAGAAAAAATCTTTGGGATGAATTTTTAAATAAACAAGATATAAAAGTTATTAATAATTCATGGGGCACTGAAATTTATTTATCATATATAAATGATAAAGATGATTATGAGGAAATTCTTAATAATTATATTAATTTAACACCTTATAATCAAATGAAAAAAGCCATTGGTAAAGATAAATTATTAGTTTTTTCTGCTGATAATAGTGGACATACAATGCCAGGATTAGATAATGTATTATCTATATGGGATAATAGTTTAAGTAACAATATAATTAATGTAACAGCTAGTGATGCTAGTTTTTTTCAAAAAGAAAATGATATTTTTAAAGTAACATCAGGTGCTTTAGCAATATTTTCTGATTTAGCACAGTATGTTGAAGATAAGACATTAACAGCACCAGGAGTGTTTATAAATACGACTTATTCTGATGGTGGTTATATAAACGAAAATGGAACGTCTTTTTCAGCTCCAATGGTAACAGGTGTAGGTGGGTTAGTGCAAGAAGCTTTTCCATATTTAGGTGGTAAACAAATTGGTGATGTATTACTTAGTACAGCTAATAATAAGATTATAAATACAGATGGATTTTTTATAACATTTCAAGTAGACAATTTATATAATAAATATTCTTTTAATATTTTTTATACTAATGATGAATATGGAAAAAAAGCAAAAGAAAAAAGTCTAAAAGATTTAGCAGAGGTTTATTATGAACATAATACTAAAATGATAAATTATTATTTAAGTATAAGAAATAAAGATGAATTTTTGGATTTGATAATGGAATACGATAAAGAGGGACTTGTAAAAAAATTTGTAAATATGCCTATGGAAGCTTTATTTGGTCAAGGTATGGTTGATGCTGGAAAAGCAGTTAAGGGATTAGGTGCGATAAATGTACGTAGACTTACAAGTGAAGATATTAGTGATGATTATACAGTAGCAGGAAAAAAAGAAAAACAAGCATTATATAAAGTGGACACTCAAGGATATAATTCTATTTGGAGTAATGATATTAAAGAGATTAGAGCTGGATATATAGCAGAAAATCCCTTAGGTGAAAATAATAAAGATTTTAATGGTAAGGATAGTGATATTAAAGATTTGCATGATAGATATATTTATTATAAAGAAAATTGGATAGATGGAGATTTATATGATAAATATGTAGTTGAACGTTATATAGAAGATTTTAATAATAATATACAAAATTCAGGACTTTTAGGATTACATGCAGGATTAATAAAAGATGGTGAAGGAATTTTAAATCTTACAGGAAATAACACGTATCAAGGAAGTTCTATTGTTAAAGATGGAACATTGCAAATAGATGGTTCAATAAAAGGAGATGCTTATAGTATAGATAAAGGTATTCTAACAGGCAAAGGTTTAATAGAAGGCAATGTTTATAATAATAGCAAAATATTAGCAGGTAGTTATGGCAGTATAGATACATTAAAGATTAATGGAAATCTTTCAGGAGATGGGGAGATTTTAGTTAATACAGATGGAGAAAAATTTAATGTAATATCTGTAGGTAATACTGCAGATATTAGTAATATGAATGTTACAGCGGGACAAAAAGCTGCACCTAATATTACTAATAAATTTATTGATGCGAATAATTTAATCTTATCAACAGATTTAAATCAAGAACAGGAATTTTCTGGATTATTAAATGCAAAAATAGAATTGAATGGAAATGAAGGCATATTAACTACTATTACAAATAATAATACTAAAGTATATGATGAAACATTTAAAGCAGTTAATAATATGTATAATAGTTTAAATGATAATCAGCAGTCTAAAATGTATGATTTGTATGCATTAGATAGAAATCAGGCAACTACAGCATTAAAAGAAATTACAGGTGGATTTCATATGAATATGGCACATGATATAATAAAAAATCGTGATGTAGTAACTGCTGTAGAGAAACAAACAAATTTAGATAGAGCTGATAGTCTATGGATTTTAAATACTAAACATTGGCAAAATGTAGATAACGTAAATACACAAGGTTATAGTTTGACTATTGGTAAAGATTTTACTAATAATGATAAAAATTATAATGGTATTTTATTTAGTTATAGTGAAAATAGTTTAGGTGATAATTTAAATAGTGGAGAATATGATAATTATAGTTTAGGTTTATATGCAGGTACAAAAAATAGGGCAAATACATTAACTGGTTATTTAAGTTATGGAGTGCAAAATAATAATGTTACGCGAAATATTCCTATGTTAGATAAAGTAGCAAAATCCGATTATGATAGTAATGTATTAGGTTTAGGTATGAAATATGCTTATGATTTAGATTATGGTAAAGAACATCAGTGGCATATTGCACCATATGGAAAAATAGATATGGCTCATTATAAGCAGAATGATTTTCAAGAAAATAATGCAGATTTATATAATCAAAAAATAAATAATTATAGTGATAATTATTTAGCAGGAGAAGTTGGAGTAGCATTTAACCGCAAAGAAAAAAGTGGAAATTATGGAATAAAACTTGGATATAAAAAATTAGTTTCTGGAGCAAATCAAGATATGAAAGTTACATTTGTTCAAGATAAAACAAATACAGGTTATACTATTAATGGCGTGGAAGAAAGTAAAGATCATTTAGTATTAGCAGGTTATATAGATAAACAATTAAGTGATAAATGGTCAGTCGCAGGACAAATAGAACAAGATTGGTCATCAAATAGTAATGAATTAAGTACTAGTATTAATTTCAATTATCAATTTTAATAATTAAATTTGGCTAAGTTTTTAGCAACAAAAAATTATACCTCCTAGAATTGAATTTAAAACAATTTTAGGAGGTATAGTTTATTATTGAAAAAAATATTTATATTAATTAAAGTTTTTCTAGTGCTTGTTTATTTATGATTTTTACTTTTCCACGAGTGAGTTCAACATATCCTTCAGTAGAAAAATATTTGAGCATACGCGTTACTACTTCGCGAGCAGTGCCCATTAATTTGGCTATTTGTTCATGAGTCATCTTGATTTCATTTGAATTAGTAGCATTACTTTCATTAAGCAAAAATTCAGCAAGTCTTTTGTCAAAGCTAGTGAACATCATCTGTTGCATAGCCCATGTTACAGTGCATAAACGTTTAGTAGCTAGTTTATACGTAATAGCTTCAAGATAGATATTTTCATTCATGACTTTGGCAAAGGCACAAGGCAAGATTTGGATAAGTTCACAATCAGCTAATGCTTCAATGTAAATATCAAAGGTGATGTCTTTAATCACACAAGAAGCAGATAAAATACAAATATCACCTGTATTTAAACGATAAAGCGTTATTTCTTTGCCTTGCTCAGATAAGGTATAAACACGCAAAATACCTTTTTTGATTATTAAAACACCTGAACAACCAGCTTGTGTATTTTGAATTAAAGCGTTTTTATCGATAGAAATCAATGTAGCATTATCAATGATTAATTGTTGTTGTGTTTTAGTTAATTTGGTCCAAGCTGGGAAATGAGTGCTTAAAAGTTCATAGTAATTTTTATTTAGCATATGTTCACCTAGATTTCACGTCAAGATTAAATAATAAAGGTAAATTATCAGCCAATTGGCGTAATGGTAAACTATTTTTTTGTGTTACAGATAAAATAATGGCACCTTCAGTCATGATGACAGCATTCATAGCTAAAATATTAGCTGTTTCAGTATTGTAACCGTATTTAATAAAATTATCCGCATAAATTGATTGCATTTGAGAAAATATTTCTTTACAACGATTGCGAATGGGGTCATTAGAGAAAAAAGTTTCTAAAGCAATTAAACTAATGGATATATTATCTTTATCTTCGCGTGGATTGTCGATGTCTTGTTGTATTTTTTGTGCTAATTGTTGCAAATGCTGTTGTAGTCCCTGTATAGGATCATCATATTTGGCGAGAGTTTTTTTTATCTCTGCGTATATTTTTTGTGCAGTTAGTTCCAAAGATTCAATAGCTAATTGTTCTTTGCCATGAGGAAAATAATAATATAATGAACCTTTAGGAGCTTGGCTTTTTTTTAAAATTTCGTTGATACCAGTAGCATGATAACCTTTGATAGCAAATAATGTTGAGGCGGTGTGAAGAAACATTTCTTTGGTATTGTTTTTCATAGAAATAGCCTGCCTTTATTTTTAAATTAATTTAGATGCTTTTTAGTTATAAAAAGAAAGATACCGAGTGCAATTAATTCTGCTAAGGCTATGACGAGTGCAGTTGGGACAGCAGTAGTACCGCCACCGATACCCACGATTGGTGCGATTAAGCTACCAGAAATATTAGAGAAAAATCCTAATAGAGCAGAGGCACTACCAGCGACTTTCTTTTGCGATTGCATAGCGAGTGAAAAACTAGTAGAAGCTGTAATTGCAAGGGAAGTTTCAGACAATAATAACAAAGCTATTAAAAAATAGATGTTGAAGTCGAGTAAAACACCGATTAAAAATAAGATACCAAAAAATGAACCTTGACACAATCCAAAAAATAATAATTTACTATCAGGAATTCGTCCAGTTAAAATATTGGTTAATTTGCCAAAAAACATCATGCCAATGCCTACAAAGGCGAATACAAAAGAAAATTCTTGTGGGCTAAAGCCATATATTCCTTGTAAGATAAATGGCATACCAGAAATATATGCAAATAGAGAGCAAAAGATAAAAAATTGAATTGCACATAAACTAGCAAAATAAGGACGTGCACATAAACTGAAAAATATTTTTAGAACTTGTGAGAGATTACCACGGATACGTTTTTCAACAGGTAGACTTTCTTTGTATTTAAAGATGGACAAAGCAATAATTACTAAGCCGGCAAGCATTAATATAACAAATACGCTTGTCCATGGGAAAAATCTAAGTAATTGTCCGCCAGCAACAGGAGCGATGATTGGTGCAATACCTTGAATAATCATTACGGTAGATAAAAATTTAGTGAGCATAGTGCCACTATAGATATCACTGGCGATAGCACGGCTGATTACAAGAGCGGAAGAAGCGGCAAAACCACCGATAAGACGGGCAAAAATAAATAGTTCGATAGATGGAGAGAAAATGCAAGCAATGACAGAAATGGTAAAGACTACTAATCCAAGAATAAGAGGTTTTTGTCTGCCATAAATATCACTTAAAGGGCCTGCTAAAATTTGACCGACAGCAAGACCGATAAGCCAAGTAGTGATGGTCAATTGAACCATAGATGGTGTTGTAGAGAAGTATTGAGTTATTTCGGGAAAAGCAGGCAGATACATATCTGTTGCCAATGGGCCCAATGAACAAATTAAAGCTAATAACGTAATTAAAAAAACATTTTCATTGTTAGATTTTGCTGAACTATTTATAGCGTTAACCATAAAATACATCCTTTCTTTATTTAATCAATAAATTATAACAATCGGTCTATATAATATAGCAAAAAAAATAAGTAAAGTCAAAAGACTTTACTTAAAAATATTTTTAATCCATCTTCGATTATCAATTAAATGAATAATAACAAGAAGAATCATGAAATAGCCTAAATATATATGTAAGGGTTTAGTTAATGTTTTAGGTAATATTAAAATTTTAAAGTCCATACAAATACCAGTAAAAGCAATTAAAACAAAAGCAATAGTCAGAAAAATAAAAGTAAATCGCATACGTGTTTTCATAAAAATTCCCCCTTTATTATAAAATATACAGCAAAAACCTTAAAATTAGATTAAATTTAACTAAAAATTTTGATTAAAATATAGAGAGCATAACTATAAAATAAAAAATACATCTCTAAAAAATAGAGATGTATTTTTATATCTTATATTATAAATTATCTAAGAAGTTTTGAATACGAGCTAAAGCACCACTGATATTATCTACAGATGTAGCATAAGAAGCTCGAATAAATCCTTGACCACATTCACCAAATGCAGTGCCAGGTACTACAGCTACATGTTGACGGATGAGCAATTGTTCAGCGAATTCTTCGGAAGAAAGACCAGTACTAGAAATGTCAGGGAAAATATAAAAAGCTCCTTTAGGTTCAAAACATTTTAATCCCATACTAGTGAAGCCTTCATAAATTAAGCGACGACGGCGGTCATATTCAGCTACCATTTTTTTCATATGCTTTTGACCATTGCGAATTGCTTCTAGTCCTGCTATTTGAGCTGTTATTGGTGCACAAATCATAGTGTATTGATGAATTTTATTCATAGCATCAATTACAGGTTTTGGTGCTAAGGCATATCCAAGACGCCAGCCTGTCATAGCATAAGCTTTGGAAAAACCATTTAAAATGATACTGCATTCTTTCATGTCAGGTAAAGCTGAAAAACAGATATGTTTTTTATCGCCATAAGTTAAATCACCATAAATTTCATCAGAGATGACGATTAAATTATGTTTTTTGGCAAAATTTGCGATAGCGAGCAATTCGTCATATTCTAAGATTGTACCAGTTGGATTGTTAGGATAGCCGATTAATAATGCTTTTGTCTTTGGTGTAATGTGTTTTTCTAAATCTTCAGGTGTTACTTTAAATTCATTTTCTGATTTAGTAGGTACTGCAATAGCTTTTGCACCGACTAAAGTAGCACAGGCAGCATAAGATACATAGCATGGTTCTGGAATTAAGATTTCATCATTGGGATTTAAAATAGCACGCATAGCAAGGTCAACAGCTTCACTTACGCCAACAGTGATGAGAACTTCATCATTAGGATTGTATTTTACTTGGAAATCTCTTTCATACATATGTGTAATGGCATGACGTAATTCATAAAGGCCTTTATTGCTAGTATATGCTGTATATCCACGTTCTAAACCATAGATGCAGCTTTCGCGAATAGTCCAAGGTGTTACAAAATCAGGTTCACCGATACCAAGACTGATGACATCTTCCATAGTAGAGGCAATATCAAAGAAACGGCGGATACCGGATTGTTTAGTATGTTGTACAGTAGTTGCTAAACTTTTATTCCAATCAATCATGGTGATACCACCAATCTATGGTCTGTTTCTTTATCGTCAATGATAATACCATCTTTTTTATAAGGTTTGAGCATGAAATGGCTACGTGTAGAAGTTACACCTTCAATAGTAGAAAGACGACGAGCGACAAAGTCAGCTACATTATTTAGCGTTTTGCCTTCGATGATAACCAATAAATCAAAACTACCAGACATTAAATATACAGTTTTTACTTCATCAAAACGGTAAATTCTTTCGGCGATAGCATCAAAACCAAATTCACGTTGAGGAGTAACATTGACTTCAATCATAGCGGAAACTGTATTATTGCCGTATTTTTCCCAGTCAATCATTGTATTATAGCCAAGAATAATTTTTTCTTTTTCCAATTTTTTAATTTGTTCTTCTATTTCATATTCAGAGCGACCAAGCATAGTTGCAAGTTCCTTGATTGAGCGACGGCCATCATGTTCAAGTAGTTCTAATAATTCACGCATAAAATCACTTCCCTAATAGTTTTATAAATATTTTTATTCTAGCGAAAAAATAAAGACCCTCGTCCAATAAAGGACGAGGGTCTTCTCCCGTGGTACCACCTTAGTTAGCAAATTGCTCACTTAATGCCGATATCGCTGGCGTAGCGTCTAGTTTTGCTAGATGCTCACGGGTAGCTTTCTAATTTTATTGCTTGATAGCTTGCACCGACCGCTACTTCTCTGAAAGTCAACAAAATTATACTTTTCCGCTCATTGCATTTTATATATGTGTAATTATGTTAACATAAAATCAATATAAAAATCAAGTGTTAGAGAAATAAATGCAAAACAAAATATACTATTGCTGATAAAATTGCAGTGCAAGGAATAGTCATGATCCAAGCAACGAGCATTTGGCGTGCTACATCCCAATGAACAGCTTTAACGCGTTGGGCAGAGCCAACACCCATGATAGAACCAGAAACTACATGAGTTGTAGAGACAGGAAGATGTAAGAGTGTAGCACCAAATATTACTACAGCTGAGTTTAAGTCAGCTGCAAAACCATGTACAGGTTGCATGCGGAATATTTTACCACCGACAGTACGAATGATTTTCCAACCACCAAAAGATGTACCAAGAGCCATTGCTAAGGCACAGGAGATTTTTACAAAAGTAGGAACTTCTAAAGCTCCAATATAACCACCACTTAAAAGAGCAAGTGTGATAATACCCATGGATTTTTGAGCATCATTAGAGCCATGAGCAAATGCCATTAAAGCAGCAGATACAAGTTGAAGGCGATTGCAATTATCATTTACTGTGGCAGGTCGAAAAGAATGACAGATAGCGAAAATAATATGTAGTATAATCCAACCAATTGCCATGGCAGCAAGAGGAGAAAGTACTAAAGATAAAAATATTTTTAAAATACCATAGCCATTTAATCCCATAAAGCCAACGGAGATGATTACAGCACCAATGATACCACCAACTAGTGCATGAGAAGAACTACTTGGCATACCAAACCACCAAGTTATTAAATTCCAAATAATAGCACCAGCTAAAGCAGCGATAATGATGACTTCATTGACCATAGATGCGGATTGAACGATATCGCCACCGATGGTTTTAGCAACACCTGTACTGATCATGGCACCAGCAAAATTTAAAATAGCGGACATAATAATAGCAACAGCTGGAGATACTGCACGAGTGGATACACAAGTCGCAATGGCATTAGCAGTATCGTGGAAACCATTTACAAAATCGAAAATAAGAGCTAAAGCGATAACGATAAAAATTAAAATGGAAGCTTGCTCAAGCATACTTCATAACAACTCCTTTTAATGTGTCAGAAATATGTTTAGTCTGATCGATAGTATCTTCAAGGCATTGAAAAATGTCTTTCCATTTTACAAGAGCAATAGGGTCTTTTTCAGTTTTGAATAATGAAGACATTTCACTGCGATAGAGTGTATCTCCTTGGCTTTCATAGGTTAAGATGCGATTAGTACATTCAAGTATTTCATTATGATTTTTACGAATATCTTTTAATAAAGCTGTAGCTTTTACACATAAAATAATCCTCCTGAAGTTTTTTTATTGGAATTTTCGTACTGAAAATAAGTATAAAAGCCTAATAAGAAGAATAAATATATTTTGGTAAAATCTAAGTAAAATTGAAGGATTTATTATTTTAGTGAAAATTTATATATTAATGGATATGAAAATAAATATATAAACAATAGCTTTTCTTGTTCATAATAATAGACATCATAGGTTTTCTAATGTACAATAGAAGTGAGTTTTTTTCTTAATTTACAGGAGGAATAAAATTGTCAGTTAGAAGATTGTATGTTGAAAAACGCCAAGGTTTTGATATTCCAGCTCAGAAACTCTTTGCTGATTTAAAAGAGTTATTTGCAATTGAAGGAATAGAACAAGTAAGAGTTATCCGTAGATATGATATTGAAGGATTAACTGATGCAGAATATGCACAGACAAAACCAGTTGTATTTTATGAACCACCAGTAGATGTAATTTATGAAGAAGAATTACCAGAAATAGCAAATGCTCGTGTATTTGCAGTAGAAGCTCTTCCAGGTCAATTTGACCAGACTGCTGATTCAGCTGCACAGTGTGTACAGCTCGTTACACAGAAAGAACGTCCAGTTATCCGCAGTGCAAAAGTAATTGCTTTAATTGGTAATATTGATGATGAAACTTTTGCTAAAATAAAAAATTACTGCATTAATGCTGTAGAATCTAGAGAAGCTTCTTTTGAAAAACCTGAAACACTTGCAATGGTTATGGAAGAACCAGCTGATGTAAAAATACTTACAGGCTTTATTTCTATGAATGATAGCCAACTTATTGCTTTAAGAAATGAAATGGGCTTAGCAATGAGTGAAGAAGATTTGAAATTCTGTCAAGAATATTTTGCTAAAGAAGAAAAACGTGATCCTAGTATTACTGAAATTCGCGTTATTGATACTTATTGGTCTGACCATTGTCGTCATACTACATTTACAACAGCTATCGACAATGTTGATATTGAAGAAGGTAAATATAAAGAAACAATAAAAAATGCTTATCAGTTATATTTAAATGACCGTGAAGCATTAGGTAGAACTCATAAAGATGTTACTTTAATGGACATCGCTGTAATGGGTATGCGTAAACTTCGTGAAGAAGGCAAATTACAAGACCTAGATGTATCTGAAGAAATCAATGCTTGTAGTATTGTCGTAAAAGCCAATATTGATGGAAAACAAGAAGATTGGCTTGTAATGTTTAAAAACGAAACTCACAATCATCCTACTGAAATTGAACCATTTGGTGGTGCGGCAACTTGCCTTGGTGGTGCTATCCGTGATCCACTTTCTGGTCGTTCTTATGTATATCAAGCTATGCGTGTAACAGGTAGTGCTGATCCTCGTCGTAGTCTTGAAGAAACAATTAAAGGTAAATTACCACAGCGTAAAATTACTCGTGGTGCAGCACATGGTTATAGTTCTTATGGTAACCAGATTGGTTTGGCAACAGGACAGGTTCATGAAGTTTATCATGAAGGTTATGCAGCAAAACGTCTTGAAATCGGTGCAGTAGTAGCTGCAGCTCCAAAAGAAAATGTACTTCGTTTTGAACCACAACCAGGTGATGTAGTTATTTTAGTTGGTGGACGTACTGGCCGTGATGGTATCGGTGGTGCAACAGGTTCTTCTAAAGAACATACTATTGAATCTTTAACACATTGTGGTGCAGAAGTACAAAAAGGTAATCCTCCAACTGAACGTAAATTACAAAGATTATTTAGAAATCCAGAAGTTAGTCGTTTGATCAAACGTTGTAATGACTTTGGTGCAGGCGGTGTAGCCGTAGCTATTGGTGAATTAACTGATGGTCTTGTAATTGAACTTGATAAAGTTAAGAAAAAATATGATGGTCTTGATGGAACAGAACTTGCTATTTCTGAATCTCAGGAACGTATGGCAGTTGTTGTTGATGCTAAAGATGCAGATAAATTCATAGCTGAATCTGCAAAAGAAAATCTCGAAGCAACACTTGTAGCAACTGTAACAAAAGAACCTCGTCTTGTTATGAATTGGCGTGGTAAAGATATTGTTAGCATTAAACGTTCTTTCCTTCAGACAAACGGTGTAAAACAGCATACTGATGCTGTAGTAAAAATGCCAGAAGGCGAAACATATTTTGAACAAGCAAAACAAGTAGAAGGCTCAGTAAAAGATGCTTGGCTTAATACTTTAAAAGATTTAAATGTATGCAGTCAAAAAGGTTTAAGTGAACAATTCGACTCTACAATCGGTGCTAATACTGTGCTTATGCCATTTGGTGGTAAACGTCAAATGACACCAGCAGAAGGTATGGTAGCTACATTACCATTATTAGAAGGTTCTACAAATACAGCTACTGCTATGACATTTGGTTTCAATCCATATCTCATGAGCTGGAGTCCATTCCATGGTGCAGTATATTCTATCGTAGAAGCTATTACAAAAATCGTAGCTATCGGCGGTGATTATGCAAAAGTTCGTTTAACTCTCCAAGAATATTTTGAAAGCCTTGGTAAAGATAGCGAAAAATGGGGTAAACCATTTGCTGCACTTTTAGGTGCATTATGGGCACAGCATAAATTCGGTACAGCTGCTATTGGCGGTAAAGACTCCATGTCTGGTACATTCATGGATATGACAGTACCACCTTCTTTAATCGCTTTTGCTCTTGATATGGTAGAAGCAGATAAAGTTGTATCTCCTGAATTTAAACAAGCAGGACATAAAGTTATCGTAGTTAAAGCAACTCGTGATGAATTTGAAATGCCAGTTATTGATACATTGACTGCTAACTTCAATAAAGTTTATGAATTAATTCATGCAGGTAAAGTTGCAAGTGCAAAAACTGTAGGCGTTGGTGGTATTGCTAGTGCAATCAGTAAAATGACACTTGGTGAACAACTCGGTTTTGCTTTTGCTGATGGTTTTGATACAAAAGAATTATTCGCTTGCGATTACGGTACAATCATTCTTGAATTAAATGAAGATGTAGATTTAAATGAATTTGTAGGTGCATATGAACTTGGTAGTGTAATTGTAGATAAAGCAATTATCTGTGGTGATGTAAAAATTTCCCTTGATGAAATTGAAACAGCATATACTCAGCCACTTGAACAGATTTTCCCAACTCATGTACGTAAATCTACTGGTGAAACAAAACAAAGTGAACTTTATACAGCTACTAGCATTGCTAAAGCTCCAACTTCTTTTGCTAAACCAAGAATTTTCATTCCAGTATTCCCAGGTACAAACTGTGAATATGATACTGCTAAAGCATTTAATCGTGCAGGTGGTCAAGCTGAAACTCTCGTTATTAAAAACTTGACTCCTTCCATGGTTGAAGAATCTGTTGAAGCTATTGTAAAAGGCATTGAAAAATCTCAGATTATCATGCTTCCAGGTGGTTTCAGTGGTGGGGACGAACCAGACGGTTCTGGTAAATTCATTGCTGCTATGTTTAGAAATCCACGCATTACAGAAGCTGTTCGCGATTTACTCAAAAACCGTGATGGTTTAATGCTCGGTATCTGCAATGGTTTCCAAGCTCTCATCAAATTAGGTCTTGTACCATTTGGTGATATTCAAGAATTAACACCAGAAAATCCAACACTCACATACAATGAAATTGGTCGCCATGTATCTTGCATGGTAGAAACAAAAGTTGTATCCAATCTTTCTCCATGGTTTAACAACGTAAAAGTAGGAGATATTCATACTATTGCTGTTTCTCATGGTGAAGGTCGCTTCTGTGCAAGTCCAGAAGTATTAGCTCAATTAAAAGCTAATGGTCAGATTGCAACTCAATATGTAAATGCAAATGGTGATACTTCTATGGATATCGAAGTAAATCCAAATGGTTCTGTATGGGCTATCGAAGGTATCACAAGTCCAGATGGACGTATCTTAGGTAAAATGGGACACTCCGAACGTATTGGTAAATATGTAGCGAAAAATGTTCCAGGTGCAAAAGACCAAAAATTATTTGAAGCTGGCGTAGCTTACTTTAAATAAAAATAATAGATAAAAAAATAGACAGGGTATATATTACCTTGTCTATTTTTTTATAAATATTTAATTGTTAAATATAGAATAAATTAAAGTAGATAAAAATAAGAAAAAGACCTAGAATAAATTTTCTAGGTCTTTTATTTAACTTTTAGAGAATACTGGTATTTGGAATTTCGCTATCGTCTAATTTTCCTTTTAAATCATTATCTGTCATAGCACAAACGGCAGAGTCAGACCAAACATTTTCAGCTGTTTCAATCATATCGATGATGGTATAAATTGGTAAGATGATACCAAGTAAGCCGATTGGAGCACCGATAGAGGACATAAGAGATAAAGTCAAGAAATAGCAACCCATTGGTACGCCTGCATTACCAACAGCGGCGATAACAGCGATAAATAGCCAAGTAATCATGGTTGTTATGGATAATTCAAAACCAGCATTTTGCATTACGAATAAAGAAGTTACTAAGATAAATGCAGCACAACCATTCATATTGATAGTAGTGCAAATTGGTAAAACGAAACGGGATACTTTGGGATTAGCTTTTAAATTTTGTTCTGCACAAGCAAGTGTTACAGGTAAAGTTCCAGCGGAACTTTTTGTAAATAAAGCTACAGCAAGAGCAGGAGCCATTTTACGGAAAACTTTAAGCGGATTTAAACCACGAATAAGCATGATTAAAGGTAAGATGATAAAGAACTGAATAGCATTACCACCGATTACTACAGCTGTATATTTTCCTAAAGCACCAACGATGACACCAGCTTCAATTTGAGCTGATAATTGACCTGCAAAAGCGATGATACCAATTGGTAAAACATAAAGTAAAGCACGAATAAGAGTGAAAGATAATTCTTGTAAACCGTTGATTACTTTTAATAATTGTTCACGATTTTCTGTTTTAGGCATGAAAGCTAGTGCTAGACCTACAGCTGCAGCGATTAACATAACAGATAATACATTACCAGATAAAAATGGTTGTAAAACATTATTTGGAATTACAGATAAGAAGTGATCATAATAGGAAAGTTCACCTAATTTTTGCATAGGTACAGCTTCTTGACCAGCAGTGATTATATCTAAAGGTAAATTTCCGGGAGCAATCCATAGATAAAGACATAAACCAGTAGCAGCAGCACAAATTGTAGTAAATAAAGTATAGAATACAGCGTGAGCAAAGATACGACTTGTATCTTTATTATTGCCAAGTGCAGCTAATGTTGTAATAACTGCTAAAGCGATTGTAGGAACTGCTATAAATTGGAATAAACGAGTAAATACAGTGGCGATAAAATTAAAAAATTCATTTAAAGGTTGAATGCCGAGCCAACCTAAAATACCACCTAGAATAAGTGCACCAAACCATAATAAGAACTGACGTCCCTGAGTAGATTTAGCTTTGCTTTCTCGAATGGCAGTCTGTGCGGTTTCTTGCACGTCAACTGGCTTTTTCTTGTCAGTCATATGTAATCCCCTCATTTCTTTATAATATTTATTTTTTATTCATAATTATATCGTACGGATATCATTTCCTACGATATAATTATGGAATTGATTATACGGGTTTGCTGTAAATCTGTCAACTTTGATTATGATTAATAATGTTATTTTTTTACATTTAATGTAATATTATTACTACTTAAAAGATAATTATAATTATTTGTAGAAATTGTACCAGTATTAGGAAGGGAAAATTTGATTATTGTTTGATTTAATAATAAATGATGTAGCTATTTATATTCAATAACTTTTTTGTTTAAAGATAGAAGTGTATTTACGGTTTTTATGAAAAGTTGCGTAATGCTACTAGATTTATAATGAGTTATTCATAAAGAAGTGTTACATCTGGCATATTTAGCTAGATGAGAAATAGAATCTCCTTTTAAATTTGTTTTGATTGTTTTAATTTTAAATTCATTTGAGTATTTAGTTATAAAAAACTGCACACCCAAAGTTGTGTTTTTTACTTTTGGGGTGCAGTTCAATATTTTTCAAGTGTTTTTTACTTTTTAGAGAGTTTTATTTCAGTAAAAGAAAAGGTTTAGTTTAAATAATTAGAAATACCGGTAATTGTATGTCCTGTTGTTGACCAATTTACAGGCAACCCCATTATTTCACTGAGTGTACTTACTGGTATAAAAATTGTATCTTCTGAACTTAATGTTGGTGCAGAATTAGTGCAAGTAGATGTGCCATTCATTTCATATACATTGGAATTTATTTTAGTAGAGAATGTATTATTTTTAAATTTTAAAGTAGTTGTGTCTCCATTTGTAGTTAAAGAACCTTTTAGTGCGGAGCTAACGCTATCAATAGGAACATATAATACATTATTTATAATTTTTATTGGACATGCAGTGTTATTTATTGTTAATTTAAAGGATAAGTTATCTTTAAAGTCAATTTTAGGAATGAGTCCATGAATACCTTTTGTTTTATCTACAACTTGAGAAACTTCATAATCTGTTGCAGCACTTAAATAAGCATATGCTGTTTTTCTATCTACACCAAGTTGTTTAGAGATAAAGCTGATAGATTCACGTACGGACTGACGCATAGCTTCATCTAAATCTTCATTTAAACCAATAGGAATCCAGTATTTTTCAGTTTCAGCGAACGGCTGTACAAGAGAATCGCTATTCGTTTGAGGAATTGCAGGATTTCCTTTTTTTAATACTGTTAGGCGTACTGTGGCACGGAGTGGAGCCTCTAAAGCCGTTAGTGCGACTTCTCCGTCACCTTGTGCAAAGTGAGGATCGCCTGTGTAAAAACCTGCTCCAGGAATATCAACTGGTAAGTAAAGTGTTGCACCTACACTAAGTTCATTTATATCAATATTGCCACCAGTTTTTAAAGGGGGTATAGAACTACCATTTTCATCAGTATTAGGTGTTACACCCATAGTACCAAGGAAAGGATTTAATGGAAATTGTATTGTTTGTCCGTTATTTTGCATTATGCCAAACCATTCATTACTATCTCCTTTTTTCTGAATTGATGTAAATACGGATACATTACCGTAGGATTCAGGATGTTCTGAAGATGGATTTTCGAGACGAGGAGTTTCAGGCATTTCATCAGGAAGTGTTCCTTTAAAATGACGGTTAGTTACAACACCATAAGGAGCACGCGGTTCTAATGCAATAACTTCTACTTTCAATACATCACCCGGTTCAGCTCCATCTACATATATAGGACCAGTTATAACATGAGGACCGTTAGTATCAAAATCATGACCTTTTTTGTTAGCAGCGATATTTATAGCATCTTGCATTACGTGGTCAGGTGTTACACCGTATTGACCAAAATATTTAACAGGGTCTTTTCCTTGGTCTTCTAAGATACCTTCATGTGAAACGGTATCAATAGTTACTGTACTGCCACTCGGTATATGTATAATTGCTTTATCATTGCGACTTGGAATTTTGCCCCAAAAAACATTATCTAATGTGGAAGGCACATAATAATCACCAGGAACAGTTCCGTCATCTTTTGTTTGCAGATAATCAATAGATGGTGCCCTATAAGCAGCTTCAGCAGGGCTATATCCAGCAAGAAAACCGGTGGATAAAGAAGCCGATAATATAGCAGAAAGTATAAGACGTTTGTTAATTTTGATGTTACTCATGAAATCAATCCTTTTCTATTTTAGGTAAAAAAATAAGACAAAGATATCTATTACGACATCTTTGTCTTGTTTAGAGAATATCATATGATTTATAAAATGTCAACATGTAAACTTTATTTTATGATTTTAATGTAATATTATTACTACCTTTTTGATAACCTAGTAAATCTACAGTAATAAATTTAAAACCTAATTTTTGAAATTCATCATAAATGAATTGTTTAGTGGGATTTTTGAATAATTTATACACTTCATTGTCTTCAACTTCTATGCGAGCTAAATCTCCATGATGACGTACGCGAATTTGTCCTTGCATAAATTTACGAAGAATATCTTCTGCCTTAGCTACTTGATTTAATCTTTCTGGTGTTATTTCTAAACCATAAATTAGACGGGAAGCAAGACAAGCAGAGCTAGGTTTATTCCAAACAGGTAAATCCCATTCTTTCGCCATTTGACGGATTTCATCTTTAGTAATGTGTAATTCTAAAAATGGTGATTTTGTTAATTTAAATTCTTTTAAAGCGAGCATACCTGGACGATAATCGCCTTTATCATCTTCATTAGAGCCTTCTAATAGGTAGTTATAATTATTTTTTTGACAGAAATCTTCTAATATTTTAAAGCGATTGATATGGCAATGATAGCAACGCATTTTATCATTGCAGGTGAATTTTTTATCAGCTAAATCAGCTACAGTGAATAATTCATGTTTTATACCAATGAGATTAGCGACTTTTTGGGCATCAGATATTTCATTAGTGGTTATTAATTCAGATGTAGCAGTGATGGCAATAGCTTTATCACCTAGAGCAATTTGAGAGGCTTTAGCAAGTACAGAGCTGTCTACACCGCCAGAAAAAGCTACAGCTACAGATTGGTAAGATTTTAGTAATTCGATTAATTGTTGTTGTTTATTCATGTTTTAGTTCCTCGTTTGCTAGAAATAATGCTGTTTGCTGAATTGTTTTTAATGGTACATTGTGTTTTTGGGCTAATTGTTTACAATCTTCATATTCAGCAGATATATTCAAGATTTTATTGCCTTTTTTAGCTATTTTACATTTTACTTGACCATATGGAGTGGTGATGAATTTAAATTCTCTATTTAAACTATAACGAGAGATTATTTCTTCACGTATGCCAAGTGTTGTAGTCTCACTGAATATAATATCAAGGCAATTTTCTTTATCTTCAGGACGGATTAAAACAGATAAAGTATTAGCAGAGCGGGATTTTTTCATATAAATAGGAGTGAGCCAAACATCAAGAGCTTTATGTTCAAAGAGTTTTTGCGAGATATATTCATAATTTTGAGGATTAAAATCATCTATATTACAAGATAGTATAAGTAATTTTTCTATAATATAATCGTTCATTTTTTCACCTGTCATTTGTTGTAAATTTAATTATATATTAAATTAGAATTTTTATTTAGGCAAGAAAGCAGATTTTAGCTTAAATAAAAAGACTTAGCTCATTATATAATGAACTAAGTCTTTTCTGGGGGTTTAAATATATGATATTGATATTAAGATGGAGTTTTTTATAACATGATTGGTGCAAAAACGAAACCTAAAGCTACAGAAACAACGATTGTTAATACACCAGGGAAGAAAAACGGATGATTAAATACATATTTTCCTATGCGACTGGTACCAGTATCGTCCATTTGTACAGCACCTAATAATGTAGGATATGTTGGCAATACAAATAGAGCGGAAACAGCAGCAAATGAAGCTACGATAATTGGTACAGAAGCAGTATTTTCGGGAGTGATACCTAAAGCGACGATAACAGTTGGAATCAAAGCTTGAGTTGTAGCTGCTTGTGAATATAAAAGCATACTAGCAAAGAATAGAGCTACGGCTAATAAAAATGGATAAGCTACAACGAGGTTAGAAGCTAATAATTTAATTTCAGGAATATGACCTTTAACGAAAGTATCACCTAGCCATGCTACACCAAGTACACAGATACAAGCAGAAAGACCAGATTTGAAGGTACTAGTATTCACTAAATCGCCTGTTTTGATTTTACAGATGAAAGTAATAAGTGTAGCAATACATAACATAAAGCTGATAATAGCATCATTTCTAGGTAGAATAACAGGTTCGATCCAAGCTACGTTATTAGAAATTGCAGTTGCATATAATACGATAGCAATAACACCTATAAAGAAAATCCATACAGATAATTTGGCACCTTTTTTCAAAGGATGATCGTCACCTTTTTTGATTACAGGAGTAACTTGACCAAGTCGTAATCTTTCTTGATAAATAGGATCAGAAGATAAATCTGTATTTACGAATTTCGTCATAATAAAAGCTGTAATCATACAACCTAAAAAAGTAGTTGGAATACAGATAGCAAGTAACATAGGATAAGAGCAACCAAATGGTTCTAAAAATCCACTCATAGCGATGACAGCAGCCGATACAGGGCTAGCAGTGATTGCTATTTGACTAGCGACAACGGAGATGGAAAGAGGTACAGAAGGTTTAATATTTTCACCTTTAGCAACTTCAACGATTACAGGAATCATAGAAAAAGCAGTATGACCTGTACCAGCAAAAATTGTTAAGAAATAAGTGACTGCTGGAGCTAAATAATTGATGTGTTTGGGATTGCGACGAAGTATTTTTTCAGCTATTTTGACTAGATAATCTAGACCGCCAGCTAATTGCATGGCAGATATAGCACCGATAACAGACATGATGATGAGAATAACGTCCCAAGGTATCTGTCCAGGATTGAGTCCAAGTCCTAATGTCAGAGCAACTACACCAAGACCGCCAGCATAGCCAATACCCATACCGCCTAATTTTACACCTAAAAAAATAGCGGCAAATAATACGATTAATTGTAATAATAAAAATATATCCATAGGAAAAACCTCTTTTATAATTAATAGAAATTATTTTGTTCCCATATGTGGTGTTAACATTGTTTTAGGATTTAAAATATCAGTGAGTTGTTTTTCAGTTAAATATCCGCGTTCTAAACAAATTTCACTTACAGCTTTACCAGTTTGTAATGCTTCTTTAGCAATGCTAGAAGATTTTTCATAGCCGATATAAGGATTTAATGCAGTAACAATACTGATTGAATTCATGATAGAGTTATAGCAAATATCTGTATTAGCTGTTAAATCTTTAATAGCTTTTGTAGATAAAGTATTTATAGCATTTTCAAGTAGGCAGATAGAATTAAATAAAGCATAAGCAATGCCAGGTTCAAATGCATTGAGTTCTAATTCGCCACGTTCAGCACAAAGTGTGATGCTTACATCATTGCCCATAACTTCATAACAAGCTTCAGCAACTACTTCAGCAATGACAGGATTTACTTTTCCTGGCATGATGGAAGAACCTGGTTGCATTTTTGGTAAATTAATTTCACCTAAACCACAGCGAGGGCCAGAATTCATTAAGCGAAGGTCATTGGCAATTTTGCTTAAACGTACAGCAAGTGTTTTTAAAGCACCACTTACATAAACAAAATCAGCAGTATCTTGTGTAGCAGCAATGAGATTATCGGCAATTTGATAGTTTATACCAGTGATATTGTGTAGTTCTTTTTCAATAACATGTTTGTAGTCAGGGTGGCAATTTATACCAGTGCCAATAGCAGTTGCTCCCATATTTAAGAATTTCATAGTTTCACGAGCATGAGAAATTTGATGTATAGAAGTATCAATATAAGTGGCAAAAGCTTCAAACGTATTGCCTAAAGTAGTAGGAACGGCATCTTCAAGTTCAGTACGACCCATTTTTAAGATATCTTTAAATTCTACAGATTTTTTTAATGAATTAGCTTTTAAATCTTCCATAGCAGTGAGTAAATCTGTTAATTTTGTATATGCTGCTACTTTTATAGAACTAGGATAGCTATCATTTGTGGATTGGCTGAGATTTACATGGTCATTTGGATGTAAGAATTGATATTCGCCTTTTTGATGACCGAGAATTTCTAAACCAATATTAGCAATTACTTCATTAGCATTCATATTTGTGCTAGTACCAGCACCACCTTGAAGCATATCTACAGGAAATTGATTTACGAAATTGCCTTCAATAATTTTATCGCAAGCAGAAGCTATAGCATTAGCAAGTTCTGGTTTTAAAACACCTACTTCTTTATTAGCTAAAGCAGCAGCTTTTTTTATTTGAGCTAAAGCTTTGATGAAGAATGGATAATTTTCTAAAGTTCTAGTAGAAATATGAAAATTATTTATAGCTCTAGATGTTTGTACTCCATAATATAAATTATTTGGAATGTTTAATTCTCCGATAAAATCATGTTCAGTTCTTGTTGACATAAAAACGCACCTCTAATTAATTTTTGATAATTTTAGTTAATTGATATATAATGAAAAAATAAATCTTTAAATTTAAAATAAAGATATATAAATGATTTATATAATAATAAATAAAGCAAATAATGTGCCAACATAGTGTATACTTTTTTATTGCTGATAAAATATGGATAGAAAAATAACGTTATATTTATTTTGCTTAAAGGTGTATAATAGAGATGATAGTAGTGTATAATGAAGATTGTATTATGTATACAATATATTAAATAATTTTTTATAATATATTGAATTGAAAGAAAATAGAAGGACGAAAAATGAAACAGTTAGAATTAATAAATGAATATGTTAGAAATAATTCTAAAGCAGAAGATGTATTAAAATCTATGAAGAACGGAAAAATACCAGGAGTAAAAGCAACAGATATTCAAGAAAACTTCGGTATTTTGCGCAATAATGCAAGTAGTATACTCAATGGTCTATTTAAAGATAATCAAATTGTAAAAATTAATACAAGACCTGTAAAATTTTTGTCGATAGAAACTATACATTATTTGAATAAACAATACAGTTTGCCAGAGCAAAAAATTTATACTCTAAAAGAATTGCAAAAATATCTATTAGAAGATACTAGTCAGCAAAAAGATGCTTTTGCTGAACTTTGTGGCTGGAATGGTAGTTTGAAATATCAGGTGGAGTTGGCAAAGTCGGCTATATCATATCCGCCAAAAGGATTGCATACTCTGATATTGGGCGATAGTGGTGTAGGCAAGAGTGCTTTTGCTAAAGCTATGCATGAATATGGAAAAAATTATTATAAAGAAGATTATCCGTTAGTTACATTTAATTGTGCAGATTATGGCAGTAATCCTCAATTATTATTGTCACAGTTATTTGGTCATGTGAAAAATGCTTTTACAGGAGCAGATAAAGATAAAATCGGTTTAGTAGAAAAAGCTAATGGAGGAATTTTATTTTTGGATGAAGTTCATCGATTACCACCAGAAGGTCAAGAGATGTTATTTTATTTAATGGATAAAGGTGAATATAATCGATTAGGTGATACGACTTATAGAAAAAGTAAGGTTTTAATAATTGCAGCAACAACGAGTACACCAGATAAAGTCTTATTAAAAACTTTTACTAGACGTATACCAATCATTATAAATTTACCCTTATATAAGGATAGACCTATTTTAGAAAAAATAATGATTATCGAAAAATTTTTATATGATGAAGCTTTGGCAATTAATAAAATTTTATATGTAGAACCAATTATTTTTAAAGCATTAACAGAAGCAACTTATAGTGAAGGCAATGTAGGGCAATTGATATCGGATATAAAATTACTTTGTGCAAGGGCATATTATGCTTATATTCAAGGTGAAGATGTAATTAAATTAGATAAAAAATTATTAGTAGAGAATTTCAATGAAAAATATCAAGAAGAAATAAATAATAAAAATATTTTCTGGTACAATATCAAAAATTTATTTCCAAAAGAAATCGTATTTTTGCCACATCAGATAAAACAGGTTTTGACGCAAATCAGCAATGAAGTATTTTATGTAGCTATAATACAACATTTAGAAAAAATAACTAAAAATGAAATAGAAAAATTTCCATTAAAGAAACTTTTTCAGCGTGAGATAAATCTCTATTTTAAATTGAGCAATAGATATTTTTTAGAGCAAAATATAAATATATCTTCTATTATAAAGAGTTGTTCTTTAGAAGCATTGAGTTTTTCCATTCAATTTTTAAATTTTATCAAAAAGAAAATGAATGTAAATTTAAAACAAGAGATATATTTAATACTGACTTTAGCTATTTGGTTAACTGATATGGAAAAATCAAAATATGATGATTTTGATGGAATAGATAAAATCAAAAATAGAGAGATTTTTCAGCATAAAGTTATGCAGAATTTAGAAGAAGAATATGCTTTAAGTAAGGTTTGGTGGAAAAATATTTGTAAATCTAAACAGATAAAATATAATGATTTCGTGCCAGCACTTACAGCTTTTTGGCTTAGTATAACCATAATATAAAATAAAAAGCATAAAAGCTTTTAAACTTTTATGCTTCTTATTTTTAATATTAATGATTTAACGCATATGATTAATCATACTAGCTAATCGACCAGCTCCAAAACCGTTGTCAATATTCATTACAGCAACGCCAGCAGCACAACTATTTAACATAGAAAGCAATGCGGTTAATCCATGAAAAGAAGCACCATAACCTACACTTGTAGGTACAGCAATTACTGGCTTGTTAGCAAGACCACCAACTACACTAGCTAAAGCTCCTTCCATACCAGCTGCAACGATGATTACATTAGCCATATCAATCAAATCTTTTTTGCTAAGTAGGCGATGAATACCTGCGACGCCTACATCAAAGCAATATTGTACTTTATTTCCCATTAGTTGAGCAGTAAGACCTGCTTCTTTGGCTACAGGGATATCACTAGTACCTGCAGTCATGACAAGAATAAAACGTTTATCATCAATGGGAGAAGTATCTCTATCGACATAGATGATGCGTGCTTCTTTATCGTATATAGCATCTTTTATTTTAGCTGAAACAGCTTGATAATTTTCTAATGTAGCACGAGAGGCAATGATATTTTGTTCACTTTTTTGATATAAATGAACAAAAATATCAGCTATTTGTTCATTTGTTTTACCTGCACAATAAATTACTTCAGGAAATCCTTGCCTTTTTGCTCGGTCATGATCAATTTTGGCAAAACCAATATCTTCGAAACCTTGAGTATCTTGAAGTGAATGAAGCATAGTTTCATCGGAGATATTTCCTTGTTTATAATCATGAAGTAAATCTAATAATTGAGTAGTATCCATATTTATTGTTTAACTACCTTTTTTTTATTGCGTCTCCAACGAATGAAGTAAAAAGCACAAGTAAGTACAATGATAGCACTCACAATTAAACTTGCTTCATGACCTACAGCAAGCATAGTTTTCCAATTTTCGCCGAGAATCATTCCTACATAGAGAATGAACATAGTCCAAGGAAGAGAACCAATAAAAGTATAAATGATGAATTTCTTCATATTAACTTTAGCAAAACCAGCAGGTAGAGAAATAAATGTACGAACTACAGGAAGTAATCTGCTGAAAAATACAGCTTTTATACCATATTTATCAAACCAATTTTGAGCAGTATCTACATGTGATTTTTTCATGAAGAAATATTTTCCGTATTTGTCTACGAATGGTCTGCCACCATGTGCACCGATATAATAAGTGATGATAGAGCCAATCATACCACCGACCATACCAGCGACTGTAGCATGGAAAAATTCCATTTTGCCAGCAAAGATTAAATATCCAGCAAACCCTAAGATAAGTTCACTAGGAATTGGAATACAAGCATTTTCAAGCCCCATTAGTACAGCTACAGCAACATAGCCCCAAGTATCAATAAAACTCAAAAAGATTGTTGAAAATTGTTCCATCAAAGATTAGTCCTTTCTGCTGTTAAATTAAAATATAAACCTTATATATATTATAACTTATAAAGATAAAAATATCCTTAAATATTTATGATGCAATTAATATAAATTTATAATATTCATAGCATGAAGTATACCAATAACACCAAATAAAATAAAAATCAATGAAGCAAATTTTTTGATGACTCTATCAGGTACATATTTGTGGAGTGTAGCACCTAATAAAATACCAAGACCATCAGCGACTAACATACCTAGTGTTGTGCCTAATAAAATGGAAAATAAATCAGAACCGATTTGAGCAGATAATGCTACTGTAGCAAGCTGAGTTTTATCACCCATTTCAGCAAGGAAAAAGGCAATAGCTACAGTCCAAAAGACGCTAAAACGATTTTTTTCAGCTTCATTGCCAAGTTCATCATCTTTTAAAATCCAAAGACCAAAGACGATAAAAGCTATAGAAGCAACGAGTTCGATAATGTCTTTAGGAATAAAAGAATGCAAATAAATACCAGCAGCGATGGCTACAAAGTGATTTAAAATAGTAGCAACTAAAATACCAAACATGACTTTCTTCCATGGATATTTTGTGGCAAAAGCCATAGCTAATAATTGAGTTTTGTCACCCATTTCGGCAAGAACCACCATGATAAACGCTGTTGAAAATGCAAACATAAGATTAAATCTCTCCTTAGCATAAATTAAATTTATTTGATAAAAGGGAATAAAAAAAGAGACTTTTAGTATAGACTGATACACTTAGTGTAACTAATCTATACCAAAAGTCTCACTATTGATGTAAAACATCAACGAATAAGCCAGATGAATTTCGTCGTTCATCAGTATGTTGACTTATTCTAAAAAGCTACTCCCTTTTAGCCAATACATTTACCAATAATACCATATACACACAATGGATATAATACACAAAAATAAATATTTTGGCAAGAGTTTATTTATTTTTCATGGCAAAATATTCTCTGTCTAAAATTCCAAGAATGATTAGATTTTCATAAACACCATCAGTTAAGATTGTTTCACGGATAAGTCCTTCGCGAACAAGTCCAGCTTTTTCATATACATGTAAAGCTCGTTCGTTATAATCTTTGCAATCAAGCCATGCTCTATGGAATTTTAAATCATCAAATGCCCAGGATTTTAACATTTCTAATGTTTCTTGACCATAGCCTTTGCCTTTTACGTTTAAAATAATACGAGTCCATTCGATTTCTTTATAAGGATTATCAAGGCCTGCAATCATGAGAAACCCTACTTTTTCATGTGTATCTATTGTTTCAATGATTAAATGGGTAGCAGAAGGAGTATCTAAAGTTTGCATATGCACTTCGCGAGTGTAAGGAATGACATATTTAGCATTTTCAGGAATATATTCTACTTCCATGATATAGTCCATATCTTCAACAGTTGCTTGACGAAATCTTAATCTATTGCCTGTTTTTACGATTTTTTCCATATTAAAACCACCTTTGTTGTATTGCTATAGATTTTATAATAATTTTTAGAAACTTACAGGAATTTTTCCTGACAGTTTAAGAAAAGTATAGTATACTTTTCTTAATATAACAAATAAGAAATAAGGAGGATAATTTTGTTAACGACAATGTCTTTTGAACATTTATTAGATATTTTATTTGTACCAATTTGTATTCAAATAGGTGCGTTGATTGTTGGCTCATTTCTCAGTCGTTTGATTAATCGTTATTTGCAAAGTAATGTAAATAGAGATTCATGGCAATATATTTTTGTTAATGCTTTAAAAGGATTACCAATTTCTTGGTGTTCCGGTGTTGGTTTATATTGGACGATAAATAGTTTATCTATACCAGAAACAATAAGTAGATTATTATCTTATTTATTATTTGCAGTGATTATCTTTACTTTGACAAGAGTTATTGCAAGAACATTATCTGGCATGATAGATTTTTATACTTTGCGTTCAGACCAAAATATGCCAAAGACTTCATTATTAAATAATTTAATAAATATTTTAGTGTATTCTATGGGGGCACTTATTGTTTTACAATATTGTGGTATATCAGTAGCACCAATCCTCACAGCTTTAGGGGTCGGCGGTATGGCGGTAGCCCTCGGTCTTCAAGATACGCTTGCAAATATTTTTGCTGGACTGCATTTAATATTATCAAAACAACTTCGTTTAAATGATTATATTAAATTAAGTACGGGTGAAGAAGGTAGAGTATCAGATATTACATGGCGTTTTACAACTCTTCAGTCTGTTAGCAATAATGTAGTTGTTGTACCTAATCAAAATATATCTAAGGCGATCATCACAAATTATAGTATGCCACTTCAAGATATAACTGTAAGTGTAGCAATTGGCGTAAGTTATGATAGTGATTTAGATAAAGTAGAAGCTGTTTGTATAAGAACAGCAAAAGGTATCTTGAATAAATTAGATCCAGCTGTTAAAGCAGAACCAGTGGTTAGATTTAACTTGTTTGCTGATTCTAGTATTAATTTTAATGTAATAATGCATGTAAGCGAGTTTACTAATCAATATATTGTCAAACATGAATTTATAAAAGCGATTACAAAAGAATTTAGAAAAGAAAATATAGAAATACCATTCCCAATAAGGACAGTTATTAATACTAAAGAGTAAAATATATTAAGATAAATAGAAAATAACTATAAAAATATTTTATAGTAATGATGAATAAAATAATTAAATAATATTTAAGGAAAAGCTTTTTATTTTGTTGGAGATTTGGTAAGATATACTTGATTGAATACAAAATGCATGGTTTTGGAATAAAAATGGAGAAATTAATTTTAATGAAAGAATTTTTATCTGTTCAAGGTAAAAAATTATTGATACAAATATTGATTTGCACAATTGTTATTATAGGGGCATTTGTTGTTTATGATAAATTATATTTACTTACAGGTATTTTTACGGGATATTTATTAGCTGTTATTTGTGCTTGGGTTATGGTTTATCGTACATGGAAAGCTTCTAATTTGACAGTTGGCAAAGCTAAAGGTCAAATGTGGCTTGGATTGATAACGAGATTGCTGATGATTTTTATTATATTAAGGGCAGCAATAGTGCAATCAGTAGAGTTGTTTTATGCAGTAGTTGGTGGATTTTTTTTAGCCTTTATATTGTATATGATACATTTAATTATTTTTGTTTATCATAAGAATATGGAATAATATTTGCAGATGCAAATATTATCTACATAGAAACTGAAAGATATAAAGATGCAGGAGTATTTTTCAGCTAAATAAATATATAGTAAAGAGAGGTGAGGACACTGTTACTTATGGACTGTATAAGCGGCAGTGGGGAAAATGCATGAAATTGGTGTGCGTGAAGTTGTCACTTTCGCGGGTATGCAATTCAATATTGAAACCTTAGAGATGACTTGGCTAGCAATGGCGATTGTAATAATCATTGCATTTTTGGCGACACGAAGCTTGAAGCTTGTTCCTTCAGGTTGGCAAAATGTAATTGAAATGGTTATTGTTTGGCTTAATGAACAAATTGGTGCAACAATAGGTTCTCGTGGTCAATTAGTGGCACCATTTTTAATCACGCTATTTCTATTCTTATTGGTTTCAAACTGGATAGGACTTATTCCAACGCTTGCATCACCAACAAATGACTTAAATACAACTTTAGGTTTGGCTTTATTGGTGATTGTAATGTTACATGTACTTGGCTTGTATTATAAAGGTTTTAATTATATAAAACATTTTTTCCAGCCAGTAGCGCCATTTGTAATTATCAATTTGATTGAAGAAATAGCTAAGCCTATTACACTTGCTTTCCGTCTATTTGGTAATATTTTAGCAGGGGAAATTTTAATCATTATCTTGCTTTTATTAGTACCAATATGGATGCCAGTACCTAGTGTTGTTTGGCTTGCATTTAGTTTATTTATAGGTGCAGTTCAGGCATTTATATTTACTATGTTATCTATGTCTTACTTAGCAAATGCTATGAAAGACGATGATCATCATTAATAGTTATTAATAAAATTTTAATTAACAACTATTAATATAAGGTTGTCTAAATAAAGATAGGACAATCTTAAAAATTAAACTAATTTATATTTATCTTAAGGAGGATTTATTTTATGGAAAACGCAATTATGGTTATGGCAGCATTAATTGGTGCAGGTATTACAATGGGTCTCGCTTCTATCGGTGCAGGTATTGGTGATGGTCTTGTTACTTCTAAATTCATCGAAGGTATTGCTCGTCAACCAGAAGCAAAAAATACTTTATTCATGAATACTCTTATCTCCGTAGGTTTAATCGAAGCTATGCCTATCATTGCAACAGTTATTGCATTGATCATGCTTTATGCTAACCCACTTATTAAATAATTTGGGTAAACATTTAAGTTTTAGATGTTTAGGAACGCATAAGGGGGCAATAAATTGATTGATATCAATATGACGATTGTGGCTCAAATCCTTAACTTCCTTATTTTGGTACTTATTTTAAAATTTGTAGCATATAAGCCTGTTATGAAAATGCTTAAAGAACGCGAAGATAAAATCGCAAGAAGCATTGATGCCGCAGAAGCAGATGAACAAAAGGCTAAAGAACTGCTCGCTGAATATAATAAGCAATTAGCTGATGCCCGTATAAAAGCACAGGAAATTGTAGATAAAGCAATGAAACGTGCTCAAGAAGAACGTGATGCTAGTGTTGCTGAAACAAGACGTGAAATTGAGCAGATGAGAAAAGCCGCAAAAGAAGATATTGCTAGAGAACGTGAACGTGCAGCAATGCAGTTACGTGGTGAAATGGTAGCTTTATCCATGCAGGCAGCTGGTAAAATCATCGCTGCTAATATGGATAATAAGACAAATGAAAAATTGGTTAGTGACTTCATTGACCAATTGGATAAAGATAAAATGGGTGGATTGCCATGCTGAATTTACAGTTAGCAAAAAAATACGCTGTGGCAATGTTTGAATTAGCTCAGGAAGAAAATAAGCTTGTAAAGTATGGTGAACAGTTAGCAGAGATTGGCATGCTTTTTAAAACACATCCAGAGCTTAAGGCTTTTATGAGTAATCCTCAAATTCAGCCATCAGCAAAAAAAGAACTGCTAAATAAAGTTTTTGGTAGCGATATTGAAAAATCAGTGCATAATTTTATATTGTTATTGATTGACAAACGTCGCATAGCATTAATTGAAGAAATAGTCGGTGAATATGAAGCTCTGTCTAATGAAGCTCGTAATATTGTAGTAGCTCATGTTACTACTGCAGTAGCTATGGAGAGATCACAAGAAAAAGCTTTAACTGCGAAATTAGAAGCTATTACCGGCAAGCATATTCAGCTAAAAACACATATTGATAAATCCATCATTGGTGGTGTCGTTGTAAAAATGGGCGATAAATTAATCGATGGTAGTGTAACTAGCAAAATTAAATCTTTAGGAAAGCAGTTAATGGCAAATTAAGTTATTTAAGTGGGGTGACAGAGTCGTTATGAAAATGAATCCAGAAGAAATAACAGCCATTATCAAGGATCAAATTAAAAATTATAATGTTGATTTAAATGTTGATGATGTAGGTACTGTTATTGAAATCGGTGATGGTATTGCACATATTCATGGCTTAGACAAAGCGATGTCAGGGGAACTGCTCGACTTTGGTAATGATATATATGGTATGGTCCTAAACCTTGAACAGGACAATGTCGGTGCCGTTTTATTAGGTGGCGACACAAAAATTAAAGAAGGCGACATAGTAAAACGTACTGGTAAAATCATGCAGGTTCCAGTAGGTGAAGCTATGATTGGTCGTGTTGTTGATGCACTTGGTCGTCCAATCGATGGCAAAGGCCCTATTCATACAACACAAACTCGTCCAATTGAATATCCAGCTCCTGGTATTGCTGATAGAAAATCAGTTAAAGAACCTCTACAAACTGGTATTAAAGCAATCGATGCTTTAGTTCCTATTGGTCGTGGTCAGCGTGAACTTATCATCGGTGACCGTGGTACAGGTAAAACAGCTATTGCAGTAGATACAATCCTCAATCAGAAAGGACAAAATTGTATTTGTATTTATGTAGCTATTGGTCAGAAAGCTTCTACAGTTGCTCGTGTTGTAAAAACTTTTGAAGATCATGGTGCTATGGATTATACAATTGTAGTAGCAGCTACTGCTTCTGATAGTGCACCACTTCAATATATGGCACCATATTCTGGCGTTGCTATGGGTGAACACTTCATGTATCAAGGTAAACATGTACTTTGCGTATATGATGACCTTTCCAAACATGCTACAGCTTATCGTGCAATGAGCTTACTCCTTCGTAGACCACCAGGACGTGAAGCATATCCAGGGGACGTATTTTACTTACATTCTCGTTTATTGGAACGTGCTGCTAAATTGAGTGATGAACTCGGTGGAGGTTCTATTACAGCTCTTCCTATCATTGAAACATTAGCAGGCGACGTATCTGGTTATATTCCAACAAACGTTATTTCTATTACAGATGGTCAGATCATGCTCCAAACAGAAGCTTTCTATTCTGGTATTCGTCCAGCTATCGATGTAGGTCTTTCCGTATCCCGTGTAGGTGGTAGTGCTCAGATAAAAGCTATGAAACAGATTGCTGGTCGTATGCGTCTTGACCTTGCTCAGTATCGTGAACTTGCAGCATTTGCTCAGTTTGGTTCTGACCTCGATAAAACTACAAAAGAACAATTAGACCGTGGCGTGCGTATGGTTGAAACATTAAAACAAGCACAGTATTCACCATTGAAAGTAGATGAACAAATCCTTGTTATTTATACAGCTGTACGTGGTTTCTTAAGCGATATTCCTGTTAATCAGGTTGTTAATTTCCAACGTGATTTCTTGAAATTTATGAATTCTAATCATCCAGAAATTGGACAGACAATCATTGAAAAACAGAAATTAGATGATGCTTTAGAAACTTCTATCAATAACACTATTGAAGAATTTAAATCCACATATTCATATAATAAATAAGCAGTGAGGTGATTTAATTGGCTAGTTTACAGGACATACGCCGCAGAATAAAAAGCGTAAAAAGTACACAGCAGATCACTAAAGCAATGAAAATGGTTGCTGCTGCTCGTTTACGTCGTGCCCAAGAAGCGGCTGTATCCAACCAACCTTATGCTGAAAAAATGTATGAGGTTATTGCCGATGTAGCCTCTAATGCAGGAAGTTTTTCACATCCTCTGCTAGAAGTACGTGAAGAAGGTAAAACTTTATATGTTGTTTTAGCTTCCGATAAGGGTCTTGCAGGTGCTTATGCTAGTAATGTATTTAAAGAAACAATTTCTCATATCAAAGATGCAAAAAACACATCTATTATCACAGTAGGTCGTCGTGGTAAGGAATATTTCGTTCCACGTAAATACGATGTATTGCATTCTTATATGGGATTTACAGAACGTCCAGAGTATCAAAATGCTCGTCAAATAGCTATTGAAGTTATGGAGCATTTTAGTAAAGGTGACTATAAAGAAGTATATCTCGTATATACTAAATTTGTGTCAGCTATTTCTGCTATACCTCAGACAATTAAATTATTACCATTTACAGCACCAGAGTCCTCCGAACATAAACCTACTGCTGAATATATTTATGAACCATCAGCACAGTCAGTGCTTGGATACTTATTACCGCAATATATTATTACTACAATATATTCGTCATTATTACAATCAGCAGCAAGTGAACTAAGTTCACGTATGAATGCGATGAGCAATGCAACAGACAATGCTGAAGAACTCATCTCTAAACTTGATTTGCATTATAATAAAGTACGTCAGGCTGGTATTACTCGCGAAATCACAGAAATCGTGGGCGGTGCAGAAGCTCTGAAGTAAGGAGGTTTCACCTAAGTGGCAAAAGGTAAAATTGTACAGGTTATTGGACCTGTTGTTGATATAGAATTTCCGGCAGAATCTTTGCCAGAAATTTTAAATGCTGTAACTATTAAAGGTAAATCTGGTGACATTGATATCGATTTAGTTGTTGAAGTTATGCAACATTTGGGTGACAATGTTACTCGTTGTATCGCTATGAGTTCTACTGACGGTTTGACTCGTGGCATGGAAGCTGAAGATACTGGTGCTCCAATCAGAGTTCCAGTAGGGGAAGCAACTCTTGGTCGTGTATTTAACGTACTTGGAAAAACAGTTGACCATGATAATACTCCTGTAGGCAATAAAGAATTTTGGCCTATTCATCGTCCAGCTCCAAAATTTGATGAACAAGAAACATCTACACAGATTTTAGAAACTGGTATTAAAGTCGTTGACCTTATTGCTCCATATTCTCGTGGTGGTAAAATCGGTTTGTTCGGTGGTGCAGGTGTAGGTAAGACAGTTCTTATCATGGAACTTATTCATAATATCGCAACTCAACATGGTGGATATTCTGTATTCTCTGGTGTTGGTGAACGTACTCGTGAAGGTAATGACCTTTGGTCTGAAATGAAAGAATCTGGCGTTATCGATAAAACTGCTCTCGTTTATGGTCAGATGAATGAACCACCAGGAGCTCGTATGCGTGTAGCTTTAACGGGTCTTACAATGGCTGAATATTTCCGTGATGTTCAAAATCAGGACGTATTATTATTCATTGATAATATTTTCCGTTTCATTCAGGCTGGTTCTGAAGTATCTGCACTTTTAGGTCGTATGCCATCTGCCGTTGGTTATCAGCCAACACTTGCTACAGACGTAGGTGCTCTTCAAGAACGTATTACTTCTACTAAAAAAGGTTCTATCACATCTGTTCAGGCTGTATATGTTCCTGCCGATGACTTAACTGACCCTGCTCCAGCAGCAACATTTGCTCATTTGGATGCAACAACAGTATTATCTCGTCAAATTGCAGAACTTGGTATTTATCCAGCAGTGGATCCACTTGATTCTACTTCTCGTATTCTTGACCCACATGTAATCGGTGAAGAACATTATGAAGTAGCTCGTGGTGTACAGGCTATTTTACAGAAATATAATGAACTTCAAGATATTATCGCTATCTTAGGTATGGAAGAATTATCTGATGAAGATAAACTTACTGTAGCTAGAGCTCGTAAAATTCAAAGATTCTTATCTCAACCATTCTTCGTTGCTGAACAGTTCACAGGTACACCAGGTAAATATGTACCATTAAAAGAAACTATTCGTGGCTTTAAAGAAATCTTAGCAGGTAAATATGATGATTTACCTGAAAGTGCTTTCTACATGGTTGGTAGCATTGATGAAGTTGTTGAGGCAGCAAATAAAATGAAGAAGGAGGGATAATTTATGGCTAAAATAAAGCTAGAAATTATTTCTCCCAATAAAGTTGTTTATAGTGCTGATATTGATATGTTGATCGTGCGTTCTATCGCTGGGGATTTAGGTATTATGCCAAAACATGCTCCACTACTTGCAGGACTTGTTCCACATGCGATGAGAGCTATGATTGATGGTACTGAAAATCTTATAGCAGTAAGTGGTGGTTTTATTCAGGTTCAATCTGATAAAATCATTGTGCTTGCAAGTGCAGCAGAACTTCCTATTGAAATTGATATCAATAGAGCTAAAAAGGCTTATGAACGTGCACATAAACGTTTAGAAAGTTTTAAACAAAATCCTGAAGAAAAAAGTGATATTGATACGCTTCGTGCTAGAGCTGCACTTGAACGTGCTAAAGCCAGACTTAAAGCAACTAAAACAGATATTGGTTAATATTTAATTAGTTTTATGTAAAAACGGTTGTAACTTATTTAGCTACAACCGTTTTTATTTTAAAGGTGATAATATGATTTTTGGAAATATAAAAAATATGGATTTAACTAGTCTTGATGAGCGTGTTAAATTTTGTATAGATTATTTTAATGAGCATGATTTAATAAATTATAATGTAGGAATATATCAAACAGATAGAAATGATATTAGTTTTCGCATTGATGAATATGAAACACAAATTGGTCAGGAAAGATATTGGCAAGCACATAAAAAACATATCGATGTTTATATTTTGTTGAGAGGACAAGAACGCATTGATGTTAATATTTATGGTGGAAAAGTATATCATAATGATAAGATAGATGATATGTTAATGATAGAAGAAATGCCATATACAAATGTGAATTTATTGAGCCAATATGGGGACATTTTAGTTTGTAATCAAAATGAAGCCCATAAAACAGGTATTCATATGGATTTAAAAAATAAATTCAAAGTGGCTTTATTTAAAATTGAAATATAAATAAAAAAGAGCAATCAAATGATTGCTCTTTCTTGTTTTTTATTATTTTACAACAGTAACGTTTACTGCACGAAGTTTGCTAGCATCGCGGCTATCAGCTTCTGTATCGAAAGTAACTTTCTGACCTTCTTCTAAAGTTTTGAAACCTTCAGAATTGATAGCGGAGAAATGAACGAATAAATCGCCGGATCCGTCATCATTAGTGATGAAGCCATAACCTTTACCAGAATTAAACCATTTTACTGTACCTGTTCCCATTATAAAATCCTCCTTAGGATGAATAAAATATAATCAGTGCAGAGGTCAAACCAAACTAAAAAACACATAAGAATCTTCCACACTTAATTAAGAGGAGGACTAAGACGTGACTTTAATTGTGTACCAAAGCTGAATAAACTAATAGTAGCATGGGATATATAATTTGTCAATTTACAAGGTGACATAAATTATAATTATTTTTTATAGTTAATATTTAAAGAATATTTACATGTTTACATATAAATTTGACATTATAAATATATGATGATATATTTATAAGTCGATAATAATTTTTATAAGTTCTTATATTAGATTTTTTTTATAATATATATACATATATATTATACTAAGAGATTTAGTATTATAAATTAAGAAAGGATGATTTGATGAATGGCATAATGTTGGTAGGCTGTGCAATCATAATTTTTTTTATAGCCTATAGAGTTTATGGCCGTTGGTTATTACGTACTTGGGGAGTTGATGAAAATGCCAAAACTCCTGCATTTAAGTATAATGATGGTCAAGATTTTACACCAGCATCTAAATTTACGGTATTTTCACATCAATTTTCTTCAATAACGGGTGCTGGCCCAGTAACAGGTCCAATAATTGCAGCTATGTATGGCTGGCTTCCTGCCTTTTTATGGATTATTGTAGGTGGTATTTTCTTTGGAGCAGTACAGGATTTTACAGCTTTATATGCTTCTGTTAAAAATGAAGGTAAATCCATGGGTATGTTAATTGAACATTATATTGGCAAAACTGGTAGACGTTTGTTCTTATTATTCTGTTGGTTATTTACTTTATTGGTAATAGCTGCCTTTGCTGATATAGTGGCAAATACTTTTAATGGATTTAGTAAAGATGGTGCTTTAGTAACTCCAAATGCAGCAGCAGCTTCTATATCCATGTTATTTATATTTGTAGCTATTTTATTTGGTTTATTCATTAAGAAATTTAAACCGAATGAAAAAGTTCGTCTTGTTTTAGGTATTATTTTATTGATTGTTATGCTTGCTGTTGGTATTGCCTTCCCAATTTATTTGGACAGAATGATTTGGCTTTATGTAGTATTTGCTTATATTTTTGCAGCATCTGTTATGCCTATGTGGATTTTAAAACAGCCACGCGATTATTTAAGTACATTTTTACTTTTAGCGATGATTGCTGGTGGCGTTATCGGTGTATTAGCAGTAAATCCAACAATTAATATGCCAGCTTTTGTAGGCTTTAATGTAAATGGAAAAGATTTATTCCCAATTTTATTTATAACTATTGCTTGTGGTGCTGTTTCTGGTTTCCATAGTTTAGTATCTTCAGGTACTTCTTCTAAAACTATTTCTAATGAAAAAGATACTTTATTTGTAGGTTATGGTTCTATGCTTGTAGAATCTGTTTTAGGTGTAGTTTCCTTAGTAATTGTTTGTTCTGCTGCGACAAATGGTCAGTTACCAGATGGTACCCCATTCCAGATTTTCTCTACTGCTGTAGCAGGATTTTTCGCTATGTTTGGTATGCCACATGATATAGCAAATTGTATTTTGACTATGTGTGTATCAGCTTTAGCACTTACTTCATTAGATGCAGTAGCTCGTATTGGTCGTATGTCTTTTCAGGAATTATTCAGTGTAGATGAAGGTCAAGAAATGAGCTTCATTCAAAAATTATGTACAAATAAATATTTTGCTACACTTATAACTTTATTTATTGGTTATTTATTATGTCTTGGTGGATATATGAATATTTGGCCATTATTTGGTGCTGCTAATCAGTTATTATCTGCATTAGTGCTTATCTCTTTGGCTGTATTCTTAAAAACAACGGGAAGAAAAGGTTTCATGCTTTATATTCCAATGATAGTTATGTTCTGCGTTACATTAACAGCATTAGTAGAATCTATATATGCTATTGTTGTAAAATTATCCATGGGACAATTTGTTTTTGCTGTAGATGGTTTACAATTAATTATTGCACTTGCTTTGATGATACTTGCTATTTCTGTAGCTATTCATTGTGGTAAAGAATTAGTTGGTACTAAAGAAAATATGCAAGCTAATGTAAATAGATAAGTTTTTAATTTGATAAAAGAATACAAAAAAGCCCAATACTAATAAAATGTATTGGGCCTTTTTTTTAGATATCTCTTTCATCAATAGCTGTTTCAAGGGCTATTTTAATCATATCCTGAACCTCCCACGACTAAAGTCGCGGGGTTCTCGGTCAAGTATTCTAACGAATACAGTATCTCCGAGCTATCCCCATAGTTCCTATGGTTCTTGTATATGTTATTTAAGATTTATGCTATGTTTAATATTCTTAATCCTTCATTTCTAATATTTATAGCTGCATTTACAT